>CAYSPS010000005.1:21756-44989 GCA_964432975.1 uncultured Pseudomonadota bacterium
GCTTTCATGCTTGCATGCTTTTTTTGGCTCACCGTATGTGCACTCTTTTTTTTACTTGAACTCATCAAACCACTCACATCACTATTTCTTTCATGTGCTTTGGGAGCACTTTTCAGCGCTTGCGTACGCCTCTTTTTCATCGCATCTCCACAAATAATTATCTTTATAGGTGTAAGCACCATCGCATATATTTTTCTTGGTATATTATTTCATCCCACAAAATCACGGGCTCGCAAACTTACAAAACAAAACCTCATTGGTGCCCATGGCCTTACGCTCGAGACTATTGCACCTGGAATTTCTGGAAGCGTCAAAGTTCATAACCGTGTTATATCAGCACACGCAGACGACATGCGCATCCTTGTTAAAAACACCCCAATCAAAGTGATTCAGGTGAACAATAACAATGTTATTGTTACAAGATGTTCGCTCACGTAACTATGGAAGATACACAATGCATTCGTGTCATAATTATATAGAAAGGAACCTATGAACATCACACGGTACATCATGAGTATTTGCCTGTGTTTTATCACGCTCACGTGTGCAACCCCAACAAACTTCACCGAAGCAACAACAAAAGCACTCGGAGCTTGGATAGATGCGCACCGCACCCTTGTCAATACAATGCTCGGTCACAATGTTGCACTGGCAGATTATCGCACCACACATCAACAAAATATTGAAAATCTCAAAAAGCTTGGTGTTAAAACGTACGGACGCGCAAATTATATTTTTGAAGTGGAAAATATCCCAGGTTATCTCATTAAAATAAGCGCATTACCATTGCGCATACACAATATACTTAGTGCCTACGGATATACTGCTGGCGCGATTCAAACCATAGGTACAACCACTGATCTTGAATTGAAAAAAAAGCTCTGCGCACAACTAAGCCAAATACCGACCTATCAAACAGCAAGCTCGTTAAACACCTATCGCCAGTACTGCGCATTTATAGAAATTTTTCCCCTTAAACATGTAATTATGCCAGCAACATTTGGCGTTCGTTTATCCGCAACCCATCCTATGCACGATCAAAATTGCATAATACTCCAAGAAAAAATTGATCTTGTTGATGAAAAAACAGAATTAACTTTACGCAAAAATATCAGTCCAGAACAACTTCAAGAATTAGTTACGCTCGTATTTGCATGCGGTTTGTGGGACATGACCTCTAATATCAAATTTGATCAAGCAGGACACGTAGTTGTTGTTGATTTAGAACAACCAGATATGAGTAATCCTCTCAAGGGTTTTAATCAATACGATCGTCGCCAATGGCGTGCAAATGTTCAAACCGCTATCACAGAGTTAATTACACTATTTGATGGCGATACCTGCCGACAAAAGTTAATTCAAATCTACGCTGAACCATTTTTCAAACAACTTGATTAAAAGTCACCAAAACCACAGGTGGTTTGCAAGAACAATTCTTGCAAACCACCTGTGGTCTATAAACGTTATTGAGCAGCAGGCAATGAACGCGCAGCACTCATGAGTTGTGTAAGTTCTTTTTCATCAAGACTATACAAGAAGTCAGTCATACTTCGTGCCGCTTCTTGTGGACTACGCGCATTTGCAATTAACTGCGCTAATCCTTGAATACCCGCAAAAATATCACCAAGGCCGTTTAATTTTCCTGTTTTATTAATATCAATACTCCCTTTGAGAATACTAATGAAGTTTACGGCGCTTTCAACAAATAATTTGCCACCATCATCAGCAGCAACCGTCTTTTGTTGCGGTTGTGGTCTTGGGCGAGGCTTAGCACCTCCACCAGCGCAACCGCATGCACGATTTATCACATCAGCACGTACAATATCTGTTTTTGGTTTTGGTTTGCCAGCCATACATCCGCAGGCACGCGCAACATATGCTTGCACCTTTTGGGCCGAAATTTTAACCGTTTGAATTGGATCAAACGCATCAACTGAAACGATCAGACCAAGCAGCAGGCCAAGAAGACAAACATGACATACTCTCATATTTTCGCTCCTTCAACGAAAAATGGTTTGTTGTTCTTAACCCTAGCCATATAGCTTAAAACGTGTCAAGTATATAAAATTTTTTCAGCTTTTTTAGATATCACACACGCGCGCAACTTCTTCAAGCGTACTAACGCCGGCAGCAACTTTTTCCAATGCTTGTTCAAGCAATGTGTGCATGCCCTGTTTTTTACACGCATACTCACGAATATTTGCAAGTGATGCATTTTGTAAGATAAGCTCACGCAAAGCATCATCCAGCACCATACATTCAAAAATACCCATGCGCCCCTTGTAACCAATGTGCGTACATGTTGTACACCCAACGGGCACACAGATTTTCCCAATTTTTTTTGACGCACGTGCCAAGATAGCCGGAAGATCAACATGATTCTGTTCTTTTTTACACGTACACAAGACGCGCATAAGTCTTTGCGCAAGCACCCCTGATAATGCACTCAAAAGCAAATATGGAGGTACGCCCATATCAATCAAACGAATAATTGCGCTTGGTGCATCGTTGGTATGCAACGTGCTCAATACCAAGTGGCCCGTCAATGCAGCCCGAATAGCCGTCTGTGCAGTTTGTGCATCACGAATTTCACCTACCATGATAACATCAGGATCTTGACGCAAAATTGACCGCATACCATGAGCAAAGTCAAACCCAATGCGTTCATTAATTTGCCCCTGGCTGATACCATCTATATGATATTCAACAGGATCCTCTAGTGTAATAATATTACATGCCGACTTATTGAGATACGACAGCAGTGCGTACAGCGTCGTCGTTTTGCCCGAACCGGTTGGACCAGTAACTAAAAACAATCCTTGCGGTCTATCAATGATTTTTTTGATCTTTGCATGCACGGTTGGCGAAAAACCCAACTGATCCAGATGTAAAAATGCATGTGCCCGATTCAACAAGCGAATAACAACTTTTTCACCATGTAACGTTGGAAATGTCGAAATACGCACATCAGCACTACGATTTTTATCGCGAATCATGAGCGCACCATCTTGCGGCAAACGCTGCTCAGCCGTATCAATATGAGCAAGAACTTTGATACGCGCAATAACATTCTGCGCACGCGTAGCCGCAATAGCGGGCATATCATGCAATACACCATCCAAACGAAATCGCACGCGCAAATTTTCGGCAGTCGGTTCTAGGTGAATGTCAGAAGCCCCACCACTTAATGCCTGCGTTAACAATAGATCAACAGCTTGAATTACCGTAACCTGCGGGTCGGAATAAGATTTCATAGCACCCCGCTAGAACAGATCAACGATATCTTGCGTATCTTCTTCAACCTCTTCTTCTGGCGTGGGTTCTTCCCCTGTTTCTTCTGGAGGATTTTCGTAATAAGCACGGGCCTCATCAACAATATCACGTGTAATGCCCACCATAAACTCAATATGGTTTGTGGTATATTCACCAACATCTTCACGTAAATTTGGCAATGATGGATCGCCCGCCACAACCGTAATAATGTTTTCATCAAGCTCGAGGGGTATAATTGCGCGCGCAACTAAAAAATCTTGTGGAAATAATGCCAAAAGCTCATGGTTAAATTGATATCCACGCACATCACAATATGGCACTTTAAAATATTCGCTGAGCGCCTTCAAGAGTTCTTCTTTGCTCACCAACCCTTCATCAAGCAAAAAATAGTGAAGTTGCGCCGGCTCCGTCCCCTTAAAATCACGAACGAGTGCTTGCGCATCTTTTGGACGTAACGCACCATTTTTTTGTAAGATGCGCGCTAACGCTTGCACATAGTGCTTCATAGCTTCTCCCTTGGATTAGGCAACCCGAAAACCAAGCATAAAACCAATAAGTGCGCTTATGGTCAGTAGTAAATTTTCGCGCACCATGAGAGCGATTTGTTCAAAACACTGTTTCAAAGTCATGCCAGAATCAATACCCGTTAACTGTTGCATGTGCCCCCAATTAATCAACACAATTCCCATGCGATTAAAAATCATAATAAGCAGCACAAATAACAACGTCAGAATAAAGAAATAACGCACGTATTTTTTAAACAAAAATCCAACACAAAATCCCATAACAAAAAACGCCAGCAGTTGTATCAAATCATGCGTATTTAATTTAAAACGTTCAAGCACTTGATATATGTATTGCTGGCAAGATTCCCACCATGATTGAGCCACTGGTGCGGCTGTCGATACTGGTTCTGGGATGTGCGTTACCATCATATGCGTCTCCTGTTATGAGCAACTCAACTATTTTGCACCCTCATGGGACTAATATATCTTTACCTAGCTTAGCCAACATAACACATAAAGCACAATGCCCGAGTTATGTACCCTCAGTCTTCCTGTTCTGTGCTTGCAACTATGCATATATATTCTGGCGAAGTAGAATAACAAAAAATATACCAACCCTTATACTGATAATAAGGTAATAAACCAAGATACTTGCTATGAAAAGTAAACAAGCACAACTTGAAGCACTCTTTCACAAACACGCAACCAACCCCCATTCACCACTTATTGTTGATGGCAATAAAAATATAGTATTTGGCGAAGGATCGGCCAATGCAGCTCTCATGTTTGTCGGCGAAGCACCAGGTCGTGACGAAGATATTCAAGGGCGCCCGTTTGTCGGACGCGCAGGACAATTGCTCAACAAAGCACTTGCAGCCTGCGACCTTGATCGCCCATCAGTCTATATAACTAATATCATCAAAACACGCCCACATAATAACCGCACGCCAACACCCGAAGAAATTGAACGCTGCTGGCCTATTCTTGAAGAACAAATCGCAATCATTCAACCCAAAATCATTTGTACCCTCGGCAGCTGCGCAGCACGCGCTTTCTTAAAGAAACCATTAAGCATGTCGCAAATACATGGTATTGCGCTCCCCTTTCAACAAATTATATTGGTCCCAACATTTCACCCCGCATATATTTTGCGTGCACCACAAGAATATCCAAAATTTTTACAGGATATTCGCTTTGCAAGTAAATTACTTTTTAATTTAATCAAGTAGCACATACAGAAATAATTACCGGCAAACGCCTCAACTTTTCTACCTGTAATCCAATAGGGGAAAAGTGCCGTTACATACGTTATTTTTTTTGGTATAAAACCATGTTCGACAATCAAGCAACGAGTCAAGAAAATACAATAAAAAAGATATAAAAATAATTAAAATTAAAAAAATACACATAATCCTATATTGTGGATAACTTGTGGATAACTTGTGGATAACTTGTGGATAACTCATTTTCAATTGCTGGGAAAGCCCTATTTTACGCGACTTTGGAAGGCAGCCCCGAAATGGCTCATTGGATCAATGTTTTCAGGGGTGCAAAAAAGTTATCAACCGGTTATCAACAAGTTATCCACATACACTTTTAAAGAACGATCAATCGATTTGATCGTCAAATACAGCTCGCAAAAGCTGAGTTATCCACATACAAAGCACCCATCTCTTATTATCTTAAAAAATATCTTTATAAGAGATGAAGAGGGAGACCATCAAAAAAAGACATCACTTTTTTTATTCTTCTCTTTTTTTCTTTTCCTGATACAATGAAACAGCAGTGACACCATTCAAAGTCAGTACATGTCGAGGTTTTCTTGTGAATTTAGCCGATGTTATCAATGAACTTGTGGAAGAGCGCGATTTAGAAAAAAGCGTTCTGACCGATATTGTTACTGAAGCAATGCTTGCTGCATATAAAAAAAAGTATGCGCATTTGGATTTGCGCGTCACGCTGAACAAAGACAATAGCGCACTGTTGGTTGAAGTAAGCAAAGATGTTGTTAACACGCCCACTGACGAAGATGTTCAGCTCAGTTTGCGTAAAGCTCGCAATCTTGACCCCAAAATTGAGGTGGGGCAAAAGATTTGGGTTCCCTTTGAGGGAATCATAGGGCGCGTGGAAATTCTTAAGGCTAAGCAGCTTATTGCGCAGAAAATTCGTGCGGTTGAAGCGGCCGCTTTATTTAATGCGTTCAAAGATAAGGAAGGTTCGATTGTACAGGGTTCGTTGTATAAGGTTGAGCGCGCTGGTGTGTTGGTTAAGCTGCAAGATGCGTTTGCTTTTTTGCCAAAATCGCTCATGATTCCCAATGAAAAATTAGTTATTGGATATCCGGTTAAAGCGCTCTTGAAAGAAGTGCTTGCGGAGCCGCGCAATGAAAATCAGTTGATTCTTGATCGTGCCTCTCCTGAGTTTTTAAAAAAAATGTTTGAGCTCGAAATTCCAGAAGTTTTTGAGGGGCTCGTTGAGATTAAAAAGATTGTGCGGGATCCTGGTTATAAATCAAAGGTTATGGTAAGTTCGCACGACGTAAATATCGATCCTGTAGGCACCTGTATTGGGATTGGTGGTGCCCGGATTAAGCCAATTTTGAAAGAGTTGAGTGGTGAAAAAATTGATGTGGTAGCAGCTACGTTGTCACAAGAGGAATTAGTAAAGGGAGCTCTCAAGCCCGCCGAAATTAATCGTGTTGAAGTTATTGATGGTACTGCGCGCGTCTGGCTCAATGATGATCAGCGTTCATTGGCGATTGGGAAAATGGGTAAAAATATTGCGCTTGCATCCCGCCTGGTTGGCTTGACTATAGAGCTTGCAGAAAGTGTGCAGGAAGGAAGCAAACAAGAGTTAATCTTTAATGAAGCCGTCGATGACATCCAGAAATAGTGGCGAATCTGATTCCGTGACGTTAAAGGCAATGACCGTTGGCCAATTGGCTGACGAGCTTCATCAGCCCGTGAGCGAAGTTATTATTTTTTTACTGCGCGAGGGCGTTGCCTGCAATAAAAATCAGTTGCTTGCCGAGCGCCTTGTGGAGCGCGTTGCGCGGCATTTTGGTGTTGCGGTGGAAAAACATGTGAGTGCCGTGCAGCACGTTGGCATGCAAAAAACGGTTTCAACTGGTGCGCAGGTGCGCGCTCCCATTGTTGTTGTTATTGGGCACGTTGATCATGGCAAAACAACGTTGCTTGACTACATTCGCAAGACGCGTGTTGCTTTGCGTGAAAAGGGTGGCATTACCCAACATTTGGGTGCCTATCGAGTAGAAACGGCACATGGCCCTATAGTATTTTTAGATACGCCGGGGCACGAAGCGTTTACTCTGATGCGTCAGCGCGGTGTTCGTGTTGCTGATTTGGCAGTTTTAATGGTTGCCGCTGATGATGGCGTGATGCCGCAAACGGTTGAGGCGATTAAATATGCACAGGAAGAAAAAGTTCCGCTTGTGGTTGCGATTAACAAAATTGACAAAGCAACAAGCCAACGTGTTGAAGATGTTAAAAAACAACTTGGTCGTCACCATGTGATGATTGAGGAATGGGGCGGTGATGTTGTTTGTGTACCGGTGAGCGCCAAAGAGGGTACCGGTGTTGATAAGTTGCTGGAAATGATTCGGTTGCAAGCAGAATTATTAGAACTTAAGACGACGCTGACGGGCGCTGGCATTGGCTATGTGCTGGAGGCAAAAATTGAAAAAGGTCGTGGCCCTGTTGCCACGATTATTTTGCAAAGTGGCACTTTGAGCGTTGGTGATTATTGTTGTGCCGGCCATGCGACGGCACGGATTACTTCACTGGTAAATACTGCAGGAGTGCGTGTTGAGCGTATATTACCAGCAGATCCTGTTCAAGCGAGTGGTTTTGATGAATTGCCACAAGCTGGTGATGTTTTGCGTGTTGTTGATGAAAAAGAATATCGCCAAGCGCGCGCCAAAAAACCATATCAATCAAGTGCTGTTGCACAAGCGGGAGTTGCCGCAACACAGGAGGCAATCAATATTATTTTAAAAGCTGATACAAACTCATCAAGAGAAGCTCTTGTGGGTGCTATTGCCAAAGTATGTGAAAAAGATTGTAAACAATTGTCGATAGTCTACGCAGGTGTTGGGCCGATTACCGAAAGTGATGTGATGCTGGCATCGACGGCACGCGCGGCTCTTTATGGCTTTGGGGTGAAGCCCGATTTGCAGGTTACAGCGCTGGCAAAAAAAATGGGCGTAGTTATTGAAAATTATGGGGTAATTTATCATCTCTTGGATGCATTAAAAGCGGCGGTCGAGAAAACGCGTACGGTTGAAATGGTGACGAAAAAAATTGGTGAAGCCGTTGTGCGTAAAGTTTTTAATATTAAAGGGGCGGTCGTTGCTGGATGTTATGTGAAATCGGGTAAAATCGTCCGAGGCGGCTCAATTGTTGTATGGCGTGGTAATGATAAGGTTGGTGAAGGTGAGATTCAAACCTTACAGCGTGAAAAGCGTTCTATGAAAGAGGTTACTGCTGGCTTTGAATGTGGCTTTATCGCGTCCGGTGTAACTGATTATCAAGAAGATGATCGTGTTGAATGTTTTGTACAAGAGGCAAAAAGTCCTGGTGAGTAGGAGTGGGTCTGTTATTTTCTTCTTTGCTGATAAGTTTTCTTTCTTTTCTTATAACATTTTATTTAGTTCCTTTGCTCATGCGTGTGGCGGTTAAGTTTGGCATCTTAGATATTCCCGATGGACGTCTGAAGCTTCAAAAACAATCAGTTCCCTATCTTGGTGGCTTGGCAATTTATCTTGGCTTTTTGGTTGCTGTTGCCCTGGTGCTTCCTTTTGAAAATAAATTTTTTTTATACATTCTTGCCTCAACATGTTTATTGTTTATTGGGCTTCTTGATGATTTAATTAAATTGACTCCAGCTCAAAAAATTGTTGGACAATTAATTGCTACATTATGCTATTTAAAAGCTGGTTTTTATCTGAAGGGGATATTTTTTAGTAATTTTTGGAATATTGCCATATCTGCCTTTTGGTTTTTGACCATCATTAATGCCTTTAATCTCATCGATGTTATGGATGGTCTTGCAACAACAGTTGCTTTAGGTGTTGCAAGTGCTTATCTCGTGTTTGCAAGTGCGACCAATAACCTTCATGCTGTTCTTTTGCTCTGTGCGTTTATCGGTTCCTTATGTGCGTTTTTGGTGTTTAATAAACCACCAGCACGAATGTATTTAGGTGACACCGGTTCGTTATTTATTGGTGGTTTTTTAGCATCTCTGCCTTTTATAATCAGTTGGAGTGAATATAATTCATGCGGTTTTTTGGTGCCGGTTATTGTGAGTGCTATTCCTTTGCTTGAATGGGGCACATTGATTGTTGTGCGAACTTGGAAGGGGATACCCTTCTATTACGGAAGTCCTGATCATTTCAGTATTTATCTGCAACAGAAGAATTGGTCTAAGCGCGCTATTTTATGGTACTGTATTGTGCTGAGTATGATAACGACGCTCGCATCCGGGTTGTTTTTTTTCAATATAATCAATCTTTATGTTGTCGCTTTACTTGCTTGCATGTATGTTCTTACCTGGTATTTGATGTTGCTTTTTTAAAAAATATTCTAAAAAGCAACGTGCAAAATCGTAAAAGTGGCTCATTGTGGGGTTTTTTTTGTTGCCGTGTATTGGTATATTATTTTTTAAGCTGATAAATTTATTTTTTCTGAAAAAATAATACATAGTTCTCTTTCCCCTCAATGTGGTTGAGAGCACTGCTTAATATGGTCAGGCGGCGAATTTCTTCGCCGCCTGACATGTTTTTATACATGAGACTTTCGCCGAGACTGAAATTTAACTTTTTAGATTCCGTTCATTCCCTCGATATACCCGTCACTTTAATTGAACAAATAAAATAAAACGAACTATTTTTGAGAAGTGCCCGGCACTTCGATTAACAAATAAAATCAAATGAGCTGTCTTTGAGAAGTGACGGGGTATCGAGCCATGAACCCTGTGAAAAATGGTCTATCAAAGAACAAAACGTTCTATTTTGCGATGATCGATGCGTGCAATGCGTTTTTCAAGTTCTTTGCGTGTGAGGAGCCCTGTGGTTGCATCTTCATAACTAATGACTGATTGGGAATTGAGAATACCGTACATGAGGGAGTGGGGAATTTTTTCTCCGCCAAAGACGTATGCTGCAAAGCATGAACCAAAAGCATCACCAGCACCAACCGTATCGACAATTTTTGCTGGCAGACTTGGGTAAAAATAGACAGATTTTTTGTGAGCGACATAAACACCCTCTTCCCCATTTGTGACGACGACAATCGAGGGGCCGCGCGCAAACATTTCTTTACAAAAGTCCTTCAGATTAAAATTAATATTTTCTATATAGACAAGAGATTTGATAAGGTCAGGGAGTGTTTTGAGATTATGCGGAATCTTTATTTTAGCCTCTAAATCTTTTGGAGTAAGTTGTTGAGCTAGGCTGAGGAGAAACTTTTTAGCTTCATCGCTATTGAGAATAAAAATATCAACATACGCGAGCGCTTTTTCAAGATCTTGAAAACCGCTGGTTAATTGTTCGGCACCAGGATTGAGAGCGACCTTAAGCTTATGTTTTTTAGCAAATGTAACGAGTGGAAGTAAAACATGAGCCGAGTTGCCATGCAGCGCAGTTATGTACAGAACATCAGCGTCTTTGATGGCATCAAAGGGTAAATCAGACAACTGAAGATGCGCATTGGCGCCACGATAGACAAAAATTGTGCGGTCGCCCTCAAAGGACGGGATTATATACGAAAGTCCGGTGCCAGTATCAAAATCTTTTTTGATATATTGTGTATCAATATTCTGATCTATCAGATGGTCGATGATGTATTGTCCGGCTTTGCCAACACCAACTTTGATGAGTGTGGTAACAGAGCATCCAAGCTTCGTGAATGATAATGCTGAGTTGGTTGCGCCACCACCCGTGCTGTATGAAAGAGTTTCAACAGTGATCTTAGCGCCTTTTTCCAGTAATAAGTACGAGCGTGTTTCACGGGCACTTTTGATAACCAGTGATTCTGGATGTGTGTAGTGAATAAAAATATCTTGCGTTGCGCCGCCAACCGTAAAAACTTTCATCAATCAAGCCAATTTGATATAAACCTTCTTGCACTTACCATATAAGAGCAAAAAATTATTTGCAAATTCTCAGCAAGAAGAGCGTCCTTGGGCGACGCTCTTCTTGGTTTGGTTAGGCATGTGCTTTTTTGCGAAATGGCTTGAGTAAGACGTGCTTGAATACTTCGTTTGCATGTCCAACAAGAATAATATCAAGTGATTCTAATAAGTCTTCAAGACCATGAAGATCCGGTTTGTTTTTTTCTGGCAAGATAACATGCGAAATACCATTGCGCTTGGCGGCAAGGACCTTTTCTTTGACACCACCGATTGGCATAACATTTCCTTGCAGATCGACTTCGCCAGTCATGGCAAACCGCGCGTCGAGTGGTCGGTGCGTGAATACTGACAATATTGCTGAGAGCATGGTAATACCAGCTGAAGGACCATCTTTGGGTACTGCACCTGCAGGTACATGAATATGCAAATCACTTTTTTGAAATAAGTTTTCAGCAATATAAAATTCTGTTGCATGTGCACGTGCATAGCTGAGTGCTGCTTGGGCGGATTCTTTCATGACATCACCAAGTTGTCCCGTTAAAAGTAACTTGCCAGTTCCTGGCATAAGGACTGCTTCTATTTTGATCATTTGGCCACCGTTTGCCGTCCATGCAAGGCCATTGCAAATGCCAACCTCATGGGTTGTGCTATGCTCGTCTTCAAAATAGCGTGGTGCCCCCAGATATTGTTCTATTTCTTCTACAGCGAATCTCGGTACGCGCTGTTCTTCAACAAATTCGCGTGCAGCTTTTGCAAACAATTTTTGAATAATGCGCTCCAGTTGCCGCACGCCAGATTCGTAGGTATAGTGTTGGATCACATAACTAAGAACGTCATCATTGATGTTTATTGACTGTTCTTGAAGGCCGGCATTTTTTTGCGCGCGTCTAATAAGATAGCGTTGTGCTATTTGATTTTTTTCTTCTTGTGTATAACCATCAACTTGGATAATTTCCATACGGTCTTTAAGTGGCTGTGAGATCGTTTCCAGATTATTTGCCGTTGCAATGAAAATGACGCGTGACAAATCAAAAGGAACGCCAAGATAGTTGTCGTAAAAGCCCTTGTTTTGTTGTGGATCAAGTACTTCGAGCATGGCCGCTGATGGGTCACCACGAAAATCGGCACCAATCTTATCAAGTTCATCAATGATGATTACGGGGTTCATGCTTCCTGCTTTGCGAATTGCTTGGACGAATCTGCCAGGCATCGCACCAACGTAAGTACGTCGGTGTCCGCGAATTTCAGCTTCATCTTTGACGCCACCAAGTGATATGCGGTAATAATGTCGCCCTAAGGCTCGTGCAATTGACTGTCCCAATGATGTTTTGCCTGTTCCTGGTGGGCCTGAGAAGCATAAAATTGGTGTGATGCCATCTTGTTTTAAATTGCGCACGCACACAAAATCTAAGATTCTTTCTTTAATATCTTTTAATCCGTAATGGTCTTCTTCTAATATTTTCTTTGCATGATTAATATCAAGATTGTCTGTTGTTTCTATGCCCCAAGGGAGGCTGAACATCCAGTCGATGTAGTTGCGCAATACGGTTGCTTCCATTGAGTCGGGAGCTGTTTTTTCAAGACGATTAATTTGGCGACGTACTTCTGCTTTTGCTTCTTCGTTCATTGCCATTGTTTCAAGTTTTTCAAGCAGATGGTCTACGTCATCGCTGTCATCTTCACCAAGTTCTTTTTTAATTGCACGTAATTGTTCGCGCAAGTAGTATTCCTTCTGTGATTTATTCATTGCTTCGCGCGTTGAATTACGAATACGTTCTTGAACTTCAGATACTTCGACTTCTTTTTGTAAAAGTTTAGAAACTTCTTGTAAAAGGGTTTGATGACTCGTTGTTTCGAGTAATTGTTGTGATTGTTCTACGCTGATATTCAGATGTGAAATGACAAAGTCTGCGATTTTATCTGGATCGGTCATTTTGGCAAGGAGCACGTTAAAATCTGGGCTCAAAAGCGATGCCTGCTCACCGATTTGTTCTGCGAGTTGTTTGAGGTGACGAATACTTGCTTCAATTTCTTGTGCATTATTATCTATAAACTGAACTGGCTCTAACGTTGCCATCAGAATATTTTCACGTGTTGAGCTAATGAGTGATGCGCGTGCTTTTCCCACGCCTTGTACAAGAATTTTAATGCCACCTTCTGGAATTTGCACAACACGCATGATGGTGGCTATCGTACCAACCGTGTATAAATCGTTGGTGCTGATGGCTCCGTGAGAATTTTCTTGTTGACTTTTTGATGCGAGTAAAAAGATAAGTTTGTTGCTTTCAACTGCTTGATTAATGCCACGAATGATGCGGTCGTCAACAACGAGTAGCGGTACAATCATGTATGGAAAGACGACGACATCGATTGTCGGTATAATTGGTAGAGACTCAGGTATTTTATCGAGTCCCTTTTTCAACCCTGGTTCCATAGCGCCCCCCTTTATCCCCTCGAGTGCGGTATTCACTTATACCATACTTAAGTATGCAGACATAAGGCAAGATTCGTGTGCATGTGGTATGACGATATACAAAATTTTTTCCTGTGCCAGACTTTGAATAGATAAAGTTAGTCCAAAGATCTGTGTGAAAATTAATATGAAGAAATTACCACTGATATTTTTTTCGCGTATCATATTGGTAATCATCACCTGGATGGCCATACCAATTGAGTCGCACGCTCTAGTTTCACCTGGTGCTTATCTTTATTATACAAATAACAATAATAACATAAGGATTTTCTCTACAAGCACCACGACTATTCAAGTATGTCAAGAACAAGGTCAGTTACAAGAAACATTTCTGGAATTACGCTATCATGTTGATGCAGCATTACCACCAGCGAGGAGTGCTCGACAAAAAATATTTGTGGAATTACGTCATTATACTGATACGGTATTACAGTCAATTAAAAATGCGCGACAAAAGATTTTTTGGAGCGCGCTTGGTCTTACGTATGCCGGGACTGTTATTTATTTTGTACGCGGGCGCTTATTACTGAATAATACTCACGCATGGCATGCTTGGCACTCTGAAATATCGATGAATGAATTTTTGGCAATACCACATAAAATCTTGTATGAACAATTGCGGTTTTCGATGCAAGAAAGATATCATACGCCACATTCTTTAATTGCAATGAATTTAAACGATTTTTTCCAAGAAACTGCGCGTGAATTAGGTATTTTAAACGGTTATTATACGTATGGATCGTATCTTGCTCGTGTTTGGATATCGCCCATCTTTTTTATTACACAAAGCTCGCTTAAGCGTGCTGAAGAAAAGATCAAACGTTTATTACATATGCGTACGGTAATTGCATGTGAGCTAGAGCCTACTGACGTGCTCAGGCGATTGGACTTAATCAAATGCGCATGCGTATCCTGAGCCGACTTTGCATGAGAAAAGCGAAAATTAAAAATTTCTAGAAATTAAATAACGTAATTTTTTCGCGGTTTAAGTGACACATTTGGCAGTGCGGCTAAATTATCTGAATTTTCCGATTCGTCAATGTACCAATTAAGCGCCTTTTGCATATTATTGTTTAATTCTTTTAGTGTGAGCGCTTGCGTTACTTGATGCACAACAATAAGCTTGAATATTTTGGAATATCTAGTTTGGGGTAGATCTAAACGTCAATCTTTCAATTTGGTTTTACACTTGACGAAAATTATATTCTTGTTAGAATTATTAATATATTTTTGTATACTTTTATTCGCGACCTGTCTTTATGCATGGGGGTTTTATAATGTGTCACAAATATTCGATACAAAATTTATTATCCTTCTTGATTGTAGTTTTTCAAATGTTTTTAATGAGTTCTAAAATTATGGCAATGGCTATTCCAGATCAATCGGCTATGCCTGAATTCATATATGAGGATATCCTTGATCGATCTTTGCGTTTAAAGATTACCAATCAATGTCCATTTACGTGTAAGTTTTGTCATAACGAAGGGACTGAACTTCCTGGGCGAAGTGACGGACGTGCATCTATTTTACTTGATTCTTCCATTGCCCGCTTTAAGCCGGTAGAAGCTGTTTGCGTTCCGGAAATTGAAGATTTGGGAGATGCATCGCTTTCTGCCTCATTCATAGCTCAATTGAATACATACAAGATGCTTGGCTATAATCAAATGCATTTAACGGGAGGAGAGCCATCTTGTCATCCACATCTTTCAAAACTTATTAAAATTTTAAAACAAAATGGATTTACGGTAAAAATGACATCAAATGGTCAGTTCAATCCAAAACTGTTGAAAACGTTCGTTGATTCGGGGCTTGATGGTATTACATTTAGTATACTATCGCTTGATCCCCTCGAATTTTTAGGTACACAGTTACGCACGTATAAAACAGAATCAATAGCTCTTTCTGTTGCAAAAAGAGCCATTGAAAGAACGATGAGCAATATTATATATGCAAAAAAACTTGGCTTGAATGTAAAAATCAATGCGATTATTTTAGGTACACAAGATAAAAGGCGCGTCGATTGTATAGCCGATTTTGCAGCAATAAATGGTATAACACTGAGTCTACTCCCTTGTGTTTTGAGTTCTGGCGCAACGGCTGACGAAAAAAGGACAATGGAAAGATTGGCATTTCAATATGCTTTAGAGCGCGGAGCTCGCTATGTAAAAACGGTTCGCTCGCGTAACAGTTCATCTGGTTCGCACCGTTTTATCTTGCCAGATGCAGATCTTTCAATAGTCGTAAAATATATTCAAGACTGTCAGCCAAAGATTTTATGTGAAGGGTGTGAGCATTTTGGCAAAATAAGTTGTACTGAAAATTTTTATGGTCTTAGAGTAGAATACCGTGATAAGGTGCCCTTTGTTAGGTTGTGTGTGCAAAAAAGCACTCCAACAACACTCATGCCGCTGGACAGTTTCGTACATTCAGCGATGATCGTATTAGCACCAGGTAGTTTTGCCAGGTAATTTATAACATTAAACCTAAGTTGTGATATTTAAAAGGCCAAGTTCTTAACAGAATGGGATCATAAAAAGTTTGTTGATTTATGACGACTTGTTTAAAAAGTAATATTTTACAGGAAACATGATGAGTATGGTTTTTAAAAAAATGGTACAAGTATGGTTGTTGATTACAAGTTTTATTTCTGTCGCTTGGGCGCATAAAGAAATTCTTATTTTACTTGGTGCTCCAGGAACAGGAAAAGGGACATTGGCACAAAGATGTTGTGATCAATTTAATTTTAAGGTGCTGTCTACTGGAAATTTATGTCGCCAAGAAATAGCCTCTGGCAGTGCATTGGGGGAAAAAATTGCATACTATAGCATGACAACTGGATTGACTCCAGATGATATAATTGCAGAGATTGTTGAAGCATGGCTTGCAAAACAATCAGGAGACGAAAAAATTATTTTTGATGGTTATCCACGTACACAAGCGCAGGCGGTAAGATTATCAAGTTTTTTAGAACAGAAATTTTCTGGATATCGCTTGAATGTTTTTTACCTTGAAACTCTAGACTATGAAGAGCTTGTGCAGCGCATTTTCAATCGATTGATATGTGGAAACAGGGAATGCCAGGCTGTTTACAACCGTATGTTGATGAAAGATAAAAATAAAGACATCTGTGAAAAATGTCATGGTCAACTTATTCAACGAACAGATGATACTGAAGATATTATACGCATTCGGATAGCGGGGTTTGTTCATCATAATGTTGAAATTATTGCTTATTACCAACACATTGGTGTTTCTGTAACAAAAATACCTGTTTCACATGTTACGCCAGAACGAGTTTTTGAAAAATTCAAAAGTTTGGCAACGTAAGTTTAAGCTCGAAGTTACAGCGTCCGATAGTTTTTGGATAAGTTAAAATTTTTTTGCAAAACGCATTGAGTTATTTGTTATTTACGATTGTGAATTTGATGCAGGTATTGTTCAATCTTAAGAACCTTCAGTGCATCTTTTTTTCGACCCATTAACTGATATAATTCTATTGATTTTGCTAACGTGAGACATGGTAATTTTGTTTCCGAGATATTGGTATTGTGAGTATATTCAAGAAATTTGTTCAACGAATACCAGCGCTTATTTTTGGCAGACTTTACTTTAAAATTACACAATATTTCTATGCGACAGTTACAGATGACAAATGTACTTATAATGGAATCAAGTAAGGCTGATTTTTTGTGTCTAGATAGTTCCAGTTTGAATTCATTTAACAGAAGATTAATTTGTTGAAGTCCTCTTTCATCAGTTAAAATATCAATATCTTTTGGGTGAAAATCTAATCCTTGTAAGGCAAGCCCACAACTGGTGATGATAACCCATCTTATGCCTTTTCCTTCAAATTTTTTAGCAATGATATCCAATGCTTTTGTAATATCTGAAGATAATTGGATGGTTTTATTCATGGACAGAACTTTCAGCCAGTTATAAACTCCTGAATAGATAAATTTAGTTTAAAGATTTATGTGAAAATTAATATGAAAAAATTACCATGTACCCGTGTGACACGTTTTGTATGGGTTGATCTTGAAATGTCCGGGCTTAATGTTGCGCGTGACGTGATTTTAGAAGTTGCTTGTATTATTACTGATAAACATTTGAATATTATTGCGCAAAAACCACCACTGGTTATACATCATGAATCATCAATTTTAGAAAATACCGATCGCTGGGTATATGATCAACATAGCAAATCTGGTCTTTGTGACGAGGTTGCGCGCTCAAAACTTACCTGTGCGCAAGCTGAGCAAGAGTTGCTTGCTTTTGTTCAGCAATATTGCCCAAAACACGAGGCGCCCCTGTGTGGCAATTCAGTGTGGATGGATCGTCTTTTTTTGCGCACCTATATGCCGCAATTTGAAGGGTATTTGCACTATCGAATTATTGATGTAAGTTCGGTGAAATTGTTGGTTAATTGTTGGTTTGGTTCTGGTGATAAAGAATTTTTTAAAAAGAAAAATACACACCGTGCGCTTGATGACATTCAAGAGTCAATCGCTGAACTTAAGTTTTATCGCGAGCACTTTTTCAAAAATAGAGATTAGAAGTTTTTCAGAAACTGCGGGCTTAACTTTTTGATCCCGTTCACACCCTCGATACACCCGTCACTTCAATTAAATAAATAAAATCAAACGAACTATCTTTGAGAAGTGCCGGGCACTCGGGGCGAACGGTATGGTATGATGAGTGATTTGCGACATGGCTCGATGCGTTCAGCTGCGCTAGAACACTCGGGGCGAACGGTATGAGTGATTTGTGTTAAGTTTTGTTCACGGTTTATCGTTCAACAGGCCCAGCTTTACCAAAAACACTCGAAGGACGAACAATCCCCGTTCGTGGCGAGTGATTTCGAGCGAAGCGAGAAATAGTATCGAGCCATGAACAGACTGGGTAAGTTTTGTTCAGTCCCGGTTCGTGGCGAGTGGCCATCATTTCGTAAGAAATGATGTGACGTATCGAGCCATGAACGATGCAAAAAATCTATTAAAATTTGTATGCCGTCACAAAGAGAACGCGAGCGTTGAGAGCCCACGTATACGTGGTGCAAAACGAAATATGCGATCAAGTTGTGAAGCATGACCATAAAAATTGGTTTGCGGTACTCCTATGGCAGTGATGATTAACCTTTTGCAAGTGTAACTAAATTATGGTACGCTTCTTTATGTGATTACTTTCGAAAGTGACCATGAAAGAATATATTGCGTATCATGGCCGATGCTTTACTATAGAGTGGTATTACGGTTGTAATGGTAAAAGTCAAGCTTGTGAGTATTTTTATACTTTGGACTCATCGTCTCAAGATAGTGCAATCACCGTTTTTGCTCTTATGGCAGAATTGGGCCAAATCAAAAATAAAACGAAATTTAGAAGTGAGGGCGATGGGATCTATGCGTTTAAAGCAAAGAACCATCGATTTCTCTCCTTCTTTTTCATTGGAAAGAAAATTATTGTCTCTAATGCTTTTGAAAAGAAACAAGATAAACTACCTGGCGCCGAAAAGCGGAAGTCATTGTTGTGCAAAATAGATTATGAAATGCGCGTAAGACAAGGTACCTATTATGTCTAAAAAAAAATCTGTAAAAAAAACTGCACCAGTCTTAAGCACCTATGAACGATTAATAAAAAGTCCGCGACGCAAAGCAAAGATAGAAAAAGAGTATACGCAGCTCCTTCTTTCCGAGCTTTTAATTGCATTAATGGAAGAAGATGATGTATCGGTAAGAAAATTGTCTAAAGCGGCGGGGATTTCTCCTTCAATAATTCAGGATATTAGATCGGGGAAAAAGGAAAATTTGACGCTCAAATCTTTTTCAAATATAGCAGCGGCGTTAGGATATAACATTGTGCTTGAAAAAAGGTCAGACGCTCATCAGTAATTGAAAATTACTGATTGTCTCATTCAGAATCTTAGAATTTGTATGTCGTCACAAAGAGAACGCGCGCGTTGCTTGTTGAATATGTGCACGGGTGTTTACCACGCGCATTCATACATCCAAACCATGCAACGGTATAATCAAACTCAAGACCAAGTTCAAATTTATCAAAGAGCCCACGTATGCGTGGTGCAAAACGAAATACGCGATCAAGTTGTGAATCGTAGCCATAAAAAATAGGGTTTCCAGTACTACTGTTGATATAAATACATTTGTTTTTGCTCGCACCAGTACTTTGGGTAACGCCGACAAAAAACCCGGGTAGAATATATTGATAACGAACATAGTCAGCATCCAGCCAGATACTGCCAAAATTGAGATTGGTATATGAGCATGGAACGGTTAAAGTGCTATAGCTTGATTGACCACTTTTGCAACAAAAGCGATTTACCGCATAGCCACCAATGGCCAGAGCTGAGAAGCCATTTTGGCCATAGGTAGCACCTGCTTTTATTACAATATCATCTGTTGGTATGAGTCGGGTATATATAGTTCCAATAAGACTTGTTAACTGTGCATCGGAGACAAATTTTGGAGTTGTGGTAGTGGTAGGTGTTACTGACAATGCCGGTCTGATACGGTGTATATCAAGCCCAGCACCAAGCAAGACTGTTTCGCTGCGCCATTCGGTGCCCACATAAAAGCCAGGTAACATACTATCTTGTATGTAACTAAAGTCGGCGCCAATAGGCCCCGTATCGGTGTCGGCAAATTGCGAATAAAGAACGCCAATAAATGCAAGTTTGTGCGGCATATATTCAAAGCGTATTTGTGGCGTGCGGGCGTATAATGTGATCGGTGTGCCGGCAAAGAATCCAACGGTGTCAGGAATAACATCTACATCCATCAGTGGATGAAGATACAGTCCAATGATCAGATTTTTATCTGGCCATTTTGCGTTGGTAAACGCATAACGAAGTCGTGGTATGCCAAATGATTCAAGATAGCGGCCAACAAAATCCATTTCAAAGTAGCCAGACAATTCGGCTTTGCCAACCGACGGTCCCTTTGCTCGCATCCACAAGCGGCTAACTGCAGGTGACATACCAAAGTGGCCACATGCATTAATATCGCAGCAGTTGGCATCTGGCTCACATTTTTTTGGGTACAAAGTTGCGAGATTATCATCGGAGCCAACGCATTGCCGCGTGTCGGTGAAGGTGTCGAGGCGGCACAATCCGCCCCACTTGAAGCTGATAGGCGAATCGTCTGATTCGCTCAAAAGTGTGGCACTAAAACACGTGATTATCGCGATAAGAGAAAAACAGCGAATAACAATTTTGCTCATTACAAGGTTCCAATTTTTAGGTTTGATCTCATCGCAATAGGTTGCTGGACTATCACGATGTCACGAGTGTAGGCAGATAAAAATAATTTGTTAAGTTTTGTCAAATGTGCAAAACGATTGCATATTTTACACGAGATCGTATAAACTAAGATCTGAAGGGAGAAGGGGAGCATGAAAAAACCAATTATGATCAAGCGGCAAATGGCGCCGTTACTGCAAGACGAGGCGCAAAAATTTCCCGTTGTTGCTCTTTTAGGGCCACGGCAATCTGGCAAGACAACACTTGCACGTGCGGTGTTTGAGAAACATGCCTATGTGTCGCTTGAAGAACCAGCAAACCGACTTGCAGCGATTGCTGATCCGCGTAAATTTTTGCGTGATTACGTTGGCAATGTTGGTGTCATTATTGACGAAGCGCAGCGGGCTCCTGAATTGTGTTCATATATTCAAACGTACGTTGATGAGCATAAAAAAAATGGACGCATTATTTTAACAGGTTCTCAAAATTTTCTTTTAATGCAGACCATTTCGCAAACACTTGCTGGGCGTATTTCGCTAAATACATTATTGCCGCTTTCATGTGCTGAATTGCATCGTGCTCATTTGTTGTCAGACAATGTTGATGACGTGATTTTGCACGGTTTTTATCCACGTATTTTTGCTGAAAAAATTTCACCAGAACGGTGGTACCCACGCTATGTTGATACATATCTGGAGCGCGATATTCGTCTTTTGCAAAATATTGTTGATTTAAATGCATTTCAGCGTTTTATCAAGTTGTGTGCTGGGCGTATTGGTCAAGTACTTAATATAGCATCATTGGCAAATGATTGTGGTATCAGTGTTAATACCGCAAAAGGGTGGCTTTCGCTTTTGGAAACGAGCTACATCACATTTTTTTTGTATCCACATTACAAAAATTTTAGCAAGAGACTGATCAAAAGTCCCAAGTTATATTTTTATGATACTGGGCTGGCGTGTAATCTGCTTGATATCGAAACAGTTGATCAACTTAAACGACATTACCTGCGTGGTGGTTTATTTGAGTGTATGGTTATCAGCAATCTTATCAAACAGAGTTATAACATTGGCCGCCGTGCGGGGTGTTATTTTTGGCGTGATCATACCGGACATGAAGTGGATTGTGTGATTGAAAAGGGCGAGCAGCTTTTCCCGATAGAAATCAAAGCAGGGTTAACTTTGTCGCCAGACTTTTTTGATGGGTTGAAGTTTTGGAATGACATTGCACATGCAAAGCCGGGCAATAGTTTTTTAGTGTGTGCCGGTGGCCCGCAAAAAACGTGGCAAGAAATTAATATTGTTGATTGGCGCTCGTGCGGTAAAATCGTAGATTATATTCATGATAATCAACGCAGTGCAAAAACTGTGTTTGATGAATGGCGTTAAGCTTAAAATTTTTTTACTTTATTTATTAGATACAGGACCTACGCATAAGTCACAGCATTTGATTGAAAGTTCTGCACTGATGCGGTCATTCGCATTATAACGTCTTTTACATCTTGCACCTTAAGCCGTCTGATAGCCTCTTCTGGGGTTCTCAACTTGCGCCGCTTCATCTCTGACTGCGCAATTCCATAAGCCAAAAGTACCGCTGCAACATGATCACGTTGCTTCTTCAATGAGCAAGAGTAGCAGTCTTGCAATCCAAGATGTTGTTTTGACGTTCTGATCACCATTTCAATTGGCCACCTCTTCTTATAATTTTTAACATGTTGAATGGGAAGCGCTTTGTAAGTTGCTGCTTGAAAAACGATTGTTTCTTCACCTCCTTTATTCACACGTTTTGCGATGGTAATCTCAAGTTTTATGTCATGCCATAAGACAGCAACAGCTCTTGCCATTTGTCTTCCCTTCGGTCCAATTTTTTGGGCTAATTTTCGCAGTGTTATTTTTTTGCCTTTGTAGATCACAACGCGATTGCTATGCATGCGAACTTCAGCTGGCATTTGCATGTTTTTGCACCATTGCAGAAATTCGACGCTTGCGAACAGGCCATCAGCAAGAACTATAATTCTTGCTTTCGGAAAGATCTTAATCGCCATTGCAACGAGCGTTTTTGCTATGTCGATCTTACTCGGAAATTTTTCTTCGACTTGATTGAGTATATCTTTTGGGTAGACGTAATCAGCTCCGATTGGAACAGCGTATTTGCCATCAGATAACAACCCAGCAACCAATCTATATGCCATGACATTTCGGCCAATCTTTGTATCGTAAAAATATCCAGCACCCTGCATAAACCGTGAGTAAATCTTACGTAGCAATGTGTCATCAATCGATAAATATAGTTCTCTTGAGCTTAAAAGAAGCTGGATGCTTAGTGTATGGCAACATGCAAAACTCTCTTCTGATGGTCGCAGAAGACGTGCAACAGTGTCGCCACTTCTTCTAATGATTTGTCCCATATTGGTGAAACTTTTTTTGCCGGTGGACATTATAGCTAGTGTCGAGTAGGTTATATTTGTGTGTAAAAACATTGTACTCCCTTAATTGGTTTGTTTGTTAAACACGAATTAAGAGAGTACATTTTTGTTTAAAAGTCAATCTGGTTCAGATCTTTCAAACTTTTGCGGAAGTCCTG
>CAYSPS010000006.1:0-19081 GCA_964432975.1 uncultured Pseudomonadota bacterium
TTGCGCTATTTTGTGATCAATCTCTTCTTGCTCGTTAGATCGAGTTCGCGTTAATTATAATACGTTGATTACGTACATTTTGCCGCATATGTATAAACTCGAGCAATTAATTTCTGTTTTTCACTTTCTGGCAAAAAGCTAGAAACAAAAGAGTTTTTTGCAAGTTTAACGATGTCTTCTTGAGACAAATTTAATGCCTGTGCCACAGCAAAATAATTATCAACAAGATAACCGCCAAAAAATGGAGGATCGTCTGAGTTAACACTCACAAGCAAACCAAGATCGATCATTTTTTTTAGCGGATGATGTTCCAAATCTTTTACCACACACAAGCAAAGATTTGATAGTGGGCACACGGTCAAGGGAACTTGCTTGTCTACAAGTTTTTTAACTAAATTCAAATCTTCAAGTGCGCTGTTTCCATGGTCAATACGATTTGCATGCAACAATTCCAATGCCTGTTCAATATAGGCAGCTGGACCATTCTCACCAGCATGTATTGTTACAAAAAAACCATATTTTCGTACCGCTTCAAATACGGCAACAAATTTCTTTGGCGGGTTATCTATCTCAGATGAATCCAAGCCAATAGCAATAATATGATTCTTGTATGGCAAAGCTTGTTCGAGCGTTTTAAACGCATCAGCTTCAGGCATATCACGCAATAAACACATAACCAACTTACCTGATATACCAAATTGTTTATGTCCATCTGCAAGCGCTTTGGTAATACCGTTAATCACGGTCTTAAACGCAATCCCTCGACGCGTATGCGCTTGTGGATCAAAAGAAATCTCAACATATAAAACGCCGTTTTCACGTGCTTTTTTGAGATACGCCATGGTTAAATCATAAAAATCACGTTCAGTTTGCAACACGCTCAGCTGCACATAGTACAAACTCAAAAAATCTTGCAAATTCTTAAATTTATATGCCTTTTTGAGTTCATCACTTGTTTTATATGGCAAGAGTACGTTATTGCGTTGTGCAAGTGCACACGCCAATTCAGGCTCAAATGTTCCTTCTATATGAATATGAAGCTCCGCTTTCGGAATACCCCGAATAAAATCAGTCAGGTTCATCAAATACTCCCATTTTGCATAGTCATCATTCATAATGACGCCTGATATCGTTATAACAACAAAAATAATTTTGCGTAAATGGGTAACAACGAATAAACTCTTCCATAGGCTCTAGATATTACCGATTGCGCAATGTTATGGATAAGCAGAAAAAATTGAAGAGAGATTATGTATCCAGCAGCAAAAAAATGTTCTGTACCACTCATACTTTTACTCATAACCACTGTACACACGACACACTACGCAAGCGAAACAAAACACGTATTTAAAAAAATTTACACATATCGCGAAGTGCAGAATGTTTTTGATGCGTGCAATAAAAATACGCTCGTTACCTTTGACGTTGATGACACACTTATCACAGCCCGCGATGTGCTTCTTGCTCTTGATCGTCATTTTCCGCTATTGTTTATCGCGCTTGCCGTGTTTAAACATCCATCCTTACTTTTTAAAAACCAATTTCGTTTAATCACAAGCAAAATATTGCAACAAGCACAGCAATATGTGTTCGACCCCGATATTGTTCATATTATCAAGCAGTTGCAAGAACGAGAATGTCCAGTTATTGCGCTCACCCTCATGCGAACTGGTTCATGTGGTGAAATTAAAAGTTTGCCCGCCTGGCGCACGAGTATGCTCAAAAGTTTTGGGCTCGATTTCAGTGATACATTTGCAAATGTATGCTTTACATCATTTCTTCAATTTCGCAGTGGGCATCCATGTTTATATCAAGGCGTATTGTGCACCAACATGCAACCTAAAGGCAAAGTGTTGCGTGCATTTTTAGAACACTATCATCTGCGCCCAGAGCGCATCATTTCTTTTGACGATCGCCTAGAATCACTAAATTCAATCGCCTCAGCATGTGCAAATATGCACGTCACGCATGTTGGATACCACATGCTTGGTGCCAAAAAATTGCGTGGTGCATGGAACCAGCGTCGTGCGCTTTTCCAAATCGATTATGTCATGAAACATGGCCGTTGGTTGAGCGACCAAGAAGCAGATACTTTGCTTGCACACAAAACAACGCTATCATAGAAAAAAGAGTAAAAAATATGGCAAACAATTTTCAACAACTTGACTCTTACAAAGCGGCGCAGCAATTACTTGAAGATTGCGATAAACGCACGCTTATCACTTTTGATATTGATGAAACTTTAATTACCAGTCGTGACGTATTGCCGGCGTTTTGCTACGGACGCTTGCCATTTACTTTAAGGCTTATCGCTGCATTCAAATATCCCTCGCTCCTTTTTAATACCAACAAACTAGAGTGGTGCACCAGTACCATGAACAAGCAAACAGAACCGTTTGTTTTTGATTCAGATATTGTACACATTATACGGCAGCTTAATCTTAAAGGATGCGCTCCAATAGCCCTTACGTTCGCTGGAAGCGGCTCATATGGCATCATTAAAAATTTTCCAGAATGGCGAACCACCATTTTAAAAAATTTCGGCTTTGATTTTAGTGATCAATTCCATGACACAACGTTCACTTCATTACCTATGTATCGTGGAACACATCCTGTCTTGCATAAAGGAATCTTGTTTACCAATTGCACAGATAAGGGATTGACGCTCGCAGCATTTTTAGAGCACTACAATCTCAAACCAGCGCGCATAATTTCTTTTGATGATTCATACACTTTCCTCACCTCTATTGCACGTGCCTGTTCTTACAAGAAAATACCATTTACGGGATATCAAGTACTTGGTGCTAAAAAGTTACTTGGCACATGGAACATGCGCCGTGCGCTCCTTCAAATTGATTACGTCATGAAACATGAGCGCTGGCTCAGTGATCAAGAAGCAGATGCGCTGCTTGCGCGAACAAAGACATTTTAGGCAAAGCTCTCGCATTGCACGAAGCAATCTTATGCTCTACAAAAAAGTTTACTATTGTGTAAACTAAAGAATATTTTAATGTTAACCCAATCGAAAGTATTCTTTATGAGCAAAATGATCAGAATAGATACTGAAACACACGAAAAAATCGTTCATCTTCAATCTATTTTTAAAGCAACAAAATTGCATATTGTACAAAGGGCAATTGATCAACTCAATAAAGATCTTCTGTTGGCACAAACCGATACTGCTTTTAAAAAACTTAAGCGTAATAAAAAGGCTTGGCAACAAGAGTGTGCTGAGCGCAAAGTTTGGGAAACGTTAAACGATGACCTTGAGTATGAATAAACCACAACGCGGGCAGTTATGGATGGCTCGGCTTGATCCGACGATTGGAAGAGAACAAGCAAAAACGCGCCCGTGCCTAATTTTATCAAACAACAAATTTAATCGCAGCGCAGCTGATCTAGTTATCGCCGTGCCACTCACAAGTAAAAACAAAAAAATTCCGATTCATATTTGTATTCCATCAGCAATTTCTGGATTGCCGGTAGAATCTTTTGCGACGCCAGAACATATCCGTGCTTTGTCCGTAAAACGTTGCGTAAGATTGGTTGGCTCTGTCACCAATCTTATTTTGCTGGAAATTGAAGAAAAAATTAAGTTACTACTGGATTTTGATTGCCGATAACAAGCTCATCAGCAAGAGCCCAGCGACATTTTTACTTTCTTGTAATCTGCGCATTGCATATGGGTACCAATTTTTGCCATACGGCACATACACACGCACCGTGTAGCCCTCCTGCACCATTTTGTCGCGCAGATCTTCACGCACGCCGTATAACGTCTGGAACTCAAATTTATCACGTGCAACATTGTACTGTTGCGCCAAGGCGCAAATTTCTTGTACCAGGGTGTCATCATGCGTTGCAATAGCAACATAATTGCCATGTTCAAAAAAATACTTAACGATTGTCAGAAAATTTTTCCGTGTAAGCGCGGGATCATTAAAAGCAACCGTATTCGCTTCTTTGTACACGCCTTTGCATAAGCGATAATTTGTGTCTTTGAGTTCCGAAGACTGAATATCTGTTAATGTGCGGCGCAAATTCGCCTGAACAACAATACCAACGTTGGTATATGTTTGGTGTAGCCGCTTATACAACGCCAACGTTGCATCAGTTGTACCAGAGTTTTCCATGTCTATGCGTACGAAATTGTTATATTTTTGTGCACGCGCAAGTAATTCGCTAATTTGTTGAAAACAAAATTCTGGATCACTCGTCAGCATAAAATGAGTTGGCTTAATTGAAATATTCGATTCCAAATGGTTCTTATTAATCGCATCAAGCGTTTTGAGATATCCCTCTTTGACGCGCACAGATTCTTTCTTGTTTGTGACAGCTTCGCCCAAAATATCAAGCGTCGCCAACACGCCCTGTGTATTTAATTTTCTGATAACGGTTACTGCATCAGGCAAATGCGCACCGGCTATATATTTCTTGGCAAAAATATAGGCAACCGGTCGTGGCAATTTTTGCACAAGCGCCACGAGCGCTTGATTCAGTTTATCCTTTGATGCAGCAAGCGCAGTTGCGGCAGATAGATCAGCGCGCGCGGCGCTGACAATCAACGAAAAACAAAAAACTTGTCCCAAAATCCATGGATATCGACACATCGTAGTCCCCCCTACGATGATGAGTATTAAATTTTGCGTGTATGTAAATCAAGATTTCGTACCGAAAGCTTATGTACTCAAAACGCGCCGATAGTGAAAATAGAGTTCTTGCGCATTTACGCCGTAAGCATTAATACGCGCAGGCGCCAATCCAATTCTGACAAATCCCATTTTTTCGTAAAACTTGAGAGCTGCATCATTGCCAAAACGAAATGGGTATACATTGCATGCAATAGCCTCAGGAAAAATGTGCACGGCTGCTTCAACCAGGTAACGACCAACCTGCTGATGACGAAAATCTTTTTCGACAAACAAAAATTCTATTTCTGTTTCACCTATTGCACCATGCACAATGGCTGGCGACCGTATAGCCCACATGCGCGAAGTAACTAAGGAACGTGTTATTAATGCGCGCGAGATAACCAAAAAACCAACAATATAATCGACGTCATTTACTGCGACCAATATTTTCGTGTCTGGTGCTGCACCAGCAAGAACTTTTTTGAACAAAATTTCATCATCGGCAAGTTCACGTTCAAGATAATAATGCGGACGTTTGCCAAAATCGTATTGACTATATGCCTGTGCGTATAATGGTTCGAAAAATTCAAATGCAACCGCACGATCAACACGCACAAGTTGAGCAAAATCACGCTGTTCAGCAAACCGAACCATCACTGCACCGTACACACAAGTAAAAAAACTGATGTTTATCAAGAACAATAAATTTTTAAACATGATCCATACTCCCTTAACAACAAACAATTCTGCAGCGATGCAATCGCACAAAACAAGAATGTATGCTATGATAAACACAAATTTATAATTGTATCAAAAGATTTTTTATGAAAAAATCGATAAAACCAGATCGCTGGAACGCTGAACATTACAAAAAGCACTCAGATACACAGTTTCACGGTGCATTAGATGTTCTTAACAAGTACACATTCAAGGGCACTGAGCATGTGCTTGATATTGGGTGCGGCGATGGAAAACTCACCGCACTGATCGCCCAAAATATTTCAAACGGTCAGGTGGTTGGCATCGATGCTTCAGCGAACATGATCGAAGCCGCACAGACGTCATATAAAGACATCAAAAATTTGAGTTTTATCTGTGTTCCAGCAGAAGATTTTAAAACAGCAGAAAAATTTGATCTTATCGTCAGCTTTTTTACTTTTCACTGGATCGCTGATCAAGAAAAAGTTTTTCAAAATATTTTTAACCTGCTCAAGCCTGGCGGCACACTGATCATTAAAACTGCAGGTGGTAATAGCCCAGTAATTGACGAAGTTTTTTCACGCGAGCACTGGCAAAAGCAATTTCTTGTACACGATGCTTGGCATGGTGAAAAAAATGCTGACGATTACAAAAAAATTCTTAAAGATCTCGGTTTTACCCATATTGACGTTAGCGCGACACCAGCATCGCGCTTTTTCCCCAATGAAGATGACTTTATTGGCTTTGCTATGGCATGGATACCGCATGTAACTGGCATGAGTCATGAAAAATCTCTAGCGCTGGCACGCGATATCGCACAACATGCGCGAGAAAAGATGAGCGTCAAAGATCCTGCAAGTAGAATTGAATTAGTTTCACCAATTGCAACACTGTGGGCACAAAAACCACAAGCTTAATTTGTCCTCACGTCTCTCAAATTTTATAACGCACTGTATCTAAGCCTAAAACAAATTTTTTTGAATACATTCAAACTCCCCATCAAAAAATGTCGTATTCATGTTATATTTTAACATATCACAATGAGAAGGCATTCATGAACCCAGAAAAAATTTTACTCGATTTTTTTGCTACCCATAACATTGCATACAAGCTCTACAAGCATCAGCCATTATTTACGTGTGCTGATCAGCCGATTTTAATTGGTAGCGATGAAAAAGTAATGCCTGGGATAAATACCAAAAATCTATTTTTAAAAGATAAAAAAAATAAAACTCTTTATCTGGTAAGTGTCACGCAAGACAAGCGTGTCGATTTAAAAGCCCTTAGCAAACAACTAGAGTGCGCTGGCTTTGGCTTTGGCACGCCAGAAGAACTTTTAGAAGTACTCAAGCTTACGCCAGGCACAGTAAACCCATTCAGCTTAATTTTTGATCAACACAATAAAGTTACTTATGTCTTGGACGAAGATGTTCTCAAAGCACCTTCGGTAAATTTTCATCCTTTACGCAATGACATGAATGTTAATCTTACGCCACAAGCGTTTTTAACATGCATGGAAAAGCTCGGGCATACACCGCGCGTAATAAAAATTCCGACGATAAGCCAGGATCGATCATGAGCAATCAAATCGAAATTGAATTACGATACGAAATTTTAGATATCAAAGAACTTTATTCTTTTTTGGCTGGCACACAGCAATTACACAAAAAACACGATGTCGATGTATATTTGGATACGCCAGAAAGAATTTTATGGCAACGCGGTATTTTTATAAGAATTCGCAATAACAAAAAACTTGATATCAAGTTCAATCGCGCATGTTTGGATAATCCACATATTGATCGAATCGATTATTGCGAAGAGCACAGTTTTGCACTCCCACTCAATCATGACGATTTGCAAAAACTCAATACACTTCTTGCAAGTCTTAACTTAAAAACAATCGCGCAAGCAGATCTTAAAACACTCATAAAAACCAACAATCTTGATACGCACTATGTGGTCGATAAAGTGAGAACATCTTATGTATACCAAGCTTTTACGATTGCGATTGACGAAGTTAAAGACCTCGGCACATTTTTAGAAATCGAACTCATGACACAAAATGCTCATGATTTTGAACAGGTCAAAAATAACATGCGTATCGCACTGGCTGGATTAAAATTACAGCCACTCCGTTTAGGCTATTGCGCGCAACTTTTGAAAAAATATGATTTTACGTGCTATCAACGTGGCCGTTACGCACTCAAAGAAGATCTTATATGAGCAAACAAACACACGGTTACGTCCCATTGGCCGAGCGCATGCGGCCGGTCAAACTTGAGCATTTTTTCGGCCAATCACACTTGGTTGGCACTGATGGCTTTTTAAAAAAAGCCATCGAAGGCGATTTTGTTCCATCAATGATTTTATGGGGGCCGCCGGGCACCGGCAAGACTACCCTTGCTTCAATTATCGCCAATGAAACGCAAGCGGTATTTGTAAAACTGAGTGGTGTCACGAGCGGCAAACAAGATTTGTCTGCCGTTATTACACGGGCACATGAAAATAAATTTTTTAACAAAAAAACAATTTTGTTTATTGACGAAATTCATCGCTGGAATAAGGCGCAACAAGATGCTCTTCTTCCCCACGTTGAATATGGCACCATTACGCTCATCGGCGCAACAACTGAAAATCCAAGTTTTGAAGTTATTTCAGCACTTATTTCACGCAGCAAAGTGCTGGTGCTCAACAAACTTGAAGCGCAGGATATTCAAAAAATTTTGCAGCGCGCGCTTACTGACACGCAAAATGGTCTGGGATCGCGCAACATAGAAATGAGCAACGACATTATCGAGCAGCTTTCAAAGCTTGCCAATGGTGACGCCCGCATGGCACTCAACACATTAGAGGCGGCAGCGGAACAATCACCGGTAATCACGTCAGAACTTATCAAAAAAATTTTGCAAAAATCGCATCTTTACTACGACAAAACTGGCGAGGAGCACTACAATATTATTTCGGCTCTTCATAAATCTCTGCGTGGCGGTGATGCCAACGGCGCACTCTATTGGCTTGCACGCATGTTAGAGGGTGGGGAAGACCCAATCTACGTTGCACGCAGATTGCTCCGATTTGCCTCTGAAGATGTTGGACTTGCCGATAATTTTGCCGTGGTGCTTGCAAACGCAACATTTGATACATGCCATAAACTCGGCATGCCAGAGTGTAACGTACATCTGGCACAATTGGTAATTTATCTGGCACGCACTAAAAAGAATGTAGCTGCGTATTTTGCCTACGGCAAAGCAAAAAAAGACGTTGAAACTTTTGGAAACCTACCTGTTCCCCTCCATCTGCGCAACGCACCAACCAAACTCATGCAAGAGCTTGGCTATTCAAAGGGGTATAAATATACACCGCTTGAAGATAGCAGTGATCAGGTATATTTACCGCAAGAACTTAAAAATAGAAAATATATCTAGAATTTGGAAGATTTCTCAGCAAACAAGGGCATGAAAATATTCAGCCTACATGCGTGCATATGGATCGTATGCGCTGGAGCTGTGCTGCGGTGGCAGCCCTTCAAATCTGGCAACCCGTGTCTCTATTCCATCAACCCTTCGCGTTAGTGCAAGAACGCGTCTATCTACGCTCTCAACCGTTGCATTTAGACGATCTGCACAGTGCAATAAGTCTTGCAACAATTCTTCCTGATGGCGTTTAATATCTTCCTGCTTTCGTTGCATGCGATAAAGTTCTTGTTCGCGAACAAAGCCTTGTAACTGCTCAAGCCGACCAATAAAAGCAACAAGAGCACCATCATCTGCAATTAAATTTCGGGCCCGTACTGCTTCTAATTCTTTAATAGCCTTGTCTAAACGATCATCAACATGTAACAATTCAGGTTCAACTTCATGATGTTCATGAGCGCGTTTGCGACATAACAGATTGATCACCTCGGCTGGGGTCTGCTCCAACGCAGCCAGTACGTCGCCATAATATGTGGCTTGATTTTGAACATACGTTCTATCACTTTCAGGAGTTGGTGGATTGAACAGACGGCGCAAAAAATCCATCCCGTTTACGGAAGGTATCACAAAAAACGCTATCGCCATTGATATACGCATATAACCGTTCATTAAAATGACCACCCATATATTTTTTTATGTTGCTCGTATTTGTACTTGTTCGTTGTCAAAAGAAAGGCGTGCAAGGCTTGTACCCGACAAATAAATTTTTCTTATTCGCGCCCCGGCGACCACCGAGACCAATGATAATGTCGTGCCTGCATCAGATTTAAGGTCGTAATAACTCGCCCTAACTCTTCAACAATAAAACTGACTGGAAAAGAAAACTCCAAATGCTTGGCAGCCTCTTGCTCAATATATCGTTCTAGTCTACTAACATTGTATGATGATATGGTATGTACCGTATCGTATCCGATAGCGTCAATCATACAATCAAAACGCCGATACTGGCACTCAACATACGCACGATCTGCAGCGTCGACATTGAGAGTATCGGCAACCGTGGCACTCGCTCTCAACAGCGAAGCAACAACATGCCAAAAATCGTCCAATGCCATACAACGATGGGCCGACAATAAAAAAAGTCCACAAACACCTGTTACCAAACTTGTTTTTCTCAACATACATACCTCACAAACTTATCAACAACAATAGGTTCTCCTACAGGAAACCCCACCATCACACATTACTATATCAAAAAAGGCCCACAGGTAACAACCGCCCCTAAATAACTCACTTGAAAAACAATTTCTACCAATTCACACACGCGATTTTTATTCACGTTTCTTGCGTAACTTAAAATCTACTTGACCCTTACGTTACGTCATCCTTTAGACTGATTCCTGGTGACTATCACAAAGCGAAAAGGATGTTGATGAATTACACGGTTAACCAATTGGCCAAGTTATCCGGCGTAACAATTCGCACACTGCGTTTTTATGATGCAATTGGTTTGTTAAAACCAGCGTTCGTTGCAGAAAATGGATATCGGTACTATCAAGAAAAAGAACTCTTGTTGTTGCAACAAATCTTATTTTTGCGCGAGCTTGGTTTTGAGCTCAAACAAATCCAAAGCATCATAAAACAAGGCGATTTCAACAAACTTGCCGCGCTGCAATCGCATAAAAAGACACTCAAGCAAGAGATCAAGCGATTGCACATGTTGATGGTCACCATTGATAAAACCATTAACCATTTACAAGGGAAACAAACAATGAACGAAAAAGAACTGTTCTATGGCTTACACAATTTCTCACCAGAGTTTCAAAAGTTTTATCGCGATGCGATGGAAAAGGCAAGCGATGAAGCAAAAGAACTTTTTGACCAAATATATGAGCACGAAAAAAATATGAGCGATCAAGAGAAAAAAGCGCTTGATCAAGATAAACAAAAATTCTGGAAAGAATTAGTACAAGCATTTCAAAAAAGGCTACACATCGAGCATAAAGATGTTCAGCGCATTATGCGCAATTATATAAGCTTCAGCGAACGCAGCGGTATTCAACCAACAAAAAAACTGTGGCTGGCATCTACAGAAGCGTTTCGTAGAATGCCAGAAAGCTTTAAAAAATCCGTCAAAAAATTCCCCGAACTGAAACCACTTTACCGTGAAAAAATCAAAATTTTTGACGAAAATCCTGGTTTGGAAAATTTTCTGGCAGATGCAATGAAATACTATGCTGAACATAATATGGCATAGTATTGTTGTTCAAATACTATCAACTGAAGGGAGCCAGGCTCCCTTCAGTTGATAGTTTACAGGCAACTTTACAAACGAGCAGCAAGTTTGAGCAAACGTTGTGAATATGATTTGCCGAAACCAAATGTATTAACCTTGGCACTCAACTCGAGCAAATATGCTTTAGTTTTTGCTGCATCAAACATCACTTTATTTGATGTCAGTAATAGCTCAAAAACTTTAACATAACCGTCGGTATACATATGCTGCAAGCGGTGTATCAAGAATACGCTACAACCAAGTAACGCGTATGGTGCACATTTGACCAAGTTCTTCACAAACTGCCCATAGTCACCATCAGGGTTTAAGCCAACGCAACCAACACATGTCGACAACAAATCGTCAAACAATTTTTTAGCACTCATCATGCTTTTGTGATCTTTACTTACAATAAAGTACCCAAGTGCCGCAACAGGAATAGGAATCAATTTAGTTGTACGTAAAGTATTTATTCTAAAACTCATCCAATCATAGGCTTGCCAAATAACCTGATCAATATTTATTTTATTATTAATAACCAGCTCTTTATTTTTGTAATCAATCGTTCGACCACTTTCTGAAATCGCTTTAGAAAGCGGCAATATACGCAGCGCCTCTTGCGCAATTTCAGGGCTTGCTGCCTGTGCTGCAATGCTTAACGCATCTAAGGCGTCCATATCATATTTTATACTTTTGCTAATATCAAAATTCCAATGACGATCGACTACGACACAAAAAAGATTTAGAATCGAATTTTTGTAAGATGGCTTAATTTCGCACACCGTCACTTTATCGTTATATAATTGCGGAGCCAGTACGTAAAAAGCACCACAATCATAATCAAGGTGTGTTATCCATGATGCATCACGAATAAGAGGTTCAGGCTTGCTAACCAATCCTTCAACACCTACCAGACGTGCGCTTGAACAAAAAAGCGCTAAACCAACCAGGGCTCCTCGGCCTACGTGTGCCATACTGATCCTTTCAGGATTATATTACGGGATTTTGTCGTACGGCTAACAACGTAGCAGATTCCTATACAGGCTGCAATCACAAAAAATTTTAACGATTTTTTTTATCACGTCGCGCTGAACGTGCTGGTGTACCCTGATTATGACCAGCCATCATTTGTTCAAGTTCACGCCTCCTGCGCTCAACAAGTTCTTGTTGATCAAAATGCGCAGCATTAAAGTGAAATATACGATAAACAATTTCCCACTTGATCTGCTGCATCATTTCCTGGAACATCACAAATGCTTCACGCTTGTATTCATACAGCGGATTTTTTTGCGCATACCCGCGATAACCAATTCCCTCTTTGAGGTGATCAATATTGAGCATATGCTGCTTCCACGCACGATCAACCGTTTCAAGCATGATCCATTTTTCCGCTGCCGCAATTTGTGCTTGATCAAATTTCGACCGATAATACTCATAGTGCTTTAACAAAAAGTTACTTACATCAAGCTTAAACTCATCAACGGTATGCGTGCGGAAACCAGCATTTTTTAAATCAGGTACTAAAATATGTGCTACACCACTAATCAAGTTATATACACGCTCAACTTGTTCGGTAGTAATTTTGCGCGCAGGACATACTTGATCAATCGCCTCATACACAAAATTAATAATTAATTCACTCACGAGCGCCTTGGTATCATCACTTTGATCTAAAATTTGCCGACGATATTTGTAAATTACCGTGCGATGTTGATTCATCACATCGTCGTATTCTAGTAAGTGCTTGCGGATATCAAAATTGTGTTTTTCAACTTTTTCTTGAGAACGTTCGATGGTGCGCGAAAACATACGAGATTCAATCACATCGTCTTCGGTCATGCCACCATAGCGCGCCATATTTTTTTTGAGCGATTCAACATTAGGAGCAAATATACGAATAAGATCATCATCAAGCGCAATATAAAATCGCGATTCTCCCGGGTCGCCTTGACGACCAGAGCGACCACGGAGCTGATTATCGATACGGCGACTCTCATGCCGTTCGGTGCCAAGCACATACAAACCGCCAACATTACGCGATTCTGGCGTAAGCTTGATATCGGTACCGCGACCGGCCATATTGGTGGCAATCGTTACGCGCTTTGGATTACCGGCAAATTTTATAATTTCTGCTTCGCGTGCGTGGTTTTTTGCATTAAGCACTTCATGAGGAACGCCATGCATCGTCAAAACTTTGCTCAACAACTCGGATGTTTCAACAGCAATTGTACCAATCAAAACGGGCTGCCCCTTTTTGTAACGCTCTTTAACATCATTTACGATTGCTTTAAATTTTGCTTCTTTTGTTAAATACAAAAGATCTGGCTTATCATCACGTACCATCGGCATATTGGTTGGAATGCTCACAACATCAAGATGATAAATTTTGTGAAATTCCTCGGCCTCGGTCATTGCAGTGCCCGTCATGCCAGCAAGTTTTTTGTAAATACGGAAGTAGTTTTGCAAGGTAATGGACGCAAGCGTTTGGCTTTCTTTTTCAATCGTAACACCTTCTTTTGCTTCTAACGCCTGATGCAGTCCATCACTATAACGACGCCCAGCCAAAATACGTCCAGTAAACTCATCAACAATTAATACCTGCTCACCCTGCACAACATAATCAACATCACGCTTAAACAATGCATGTGCGCGCAATGCTTGTGTCACATGGTGTAAAATATTCAAATGGGCAGGATCATATAAATTTTCGATCTGGAAAAATGCTTCGACTTTATCAACACCCTGCTCGCTAAACTGTGCAGAACGCGCTTTTTCATCAACCTCATAGTCTTGACCGCGTGCAAAATGTCGCACCGCTTTATCAGCTTTAATATATAACTCGCCTTCTTCATCAGTTGGGCCAGAAATAATAAGTGGCGTACGCGCTTCGTCAATTAAAATCGAGTCAACTTCGTCAACAATCGCGTAATTCAGATCGCGCTGCACATAATCTTGCAATCTAAATTTCATATTATCGCGCAAATAATCAAAACCAAGCTCACTATTTGTTGCATACAAAATATCTTTTTGATATGCCGCTTTACGTTCTTCATCGTCCATTTGGTTTTGCAAATACGTAACTTCTAAACCAAGCGACGTATAAATTGGCGCGTTCCATTCGGCATCACGCCGCGCCAAATAATCATTCACCGTTACCAGGTGAACGCCTTTGCCGGTAAGCGCATTTAAATAAAGGGGCATCGTGGCGACCAGCGTCTTTCCCTCGCCAGTCTTCATTTCGGCAATTTTACCCTGATGAAGCACAACACCCCCCATCAGCTGTACATCAAACGGACGCATTCCCAATTTACGTTTTGAAACTTCACGAACCACAGCAAACGCTTCAACCAAAAGATCGTCCAGCTTGGCACCGCGCGTAAGTTTTTCTTTAAATTCTGGCGTCTTTGCAGCTAATTGATCGTCAGGAAGCGCTACCATTGTAGATTCAAGCGCATTAATTTTATGTACAAACGGCACCAACCGTCTTACCTGACGTTCATTCGCGCTTCCCAAAATTTTTTGTAACAATGCAGTGATCATGTATTTCCTCCTTTTTTATTTTAACCAAATTATACTCATCTGGCGAACTGAAGTGCGACAATCTCGCCGATATGAACAAAAATTATCATGACAAATCGTGCATACACAGGCATGTGTTTTAATGTTTTTCTGCGCAAGCCCAATGCGCACAAGTTCAGCACAATTGCATGCACACAAATCAAAATAGCACGCACGATCATGCGCGTATACAAATTCACGTGCCCAATCTGGTAATTTGCTGATAAATACATCATCAACGCAATAACAGCACGCGCGCGCGCATGGTCCAAGCCACGCACAAAGTTCTTCTGGCTTTGTGTTATATAATTTCTGCATATGCTGTACAACGCGCGTAACAATTTTTTGTACACTGCCACGCCAACCAGCATGAATCATGGCAATAGCATGTTTTTTTTGATCAAAGAGTGCGATTGGCAAGCAATCAGCCGTCAAAACGCCAAGCCCAACTTGAGAAACCTGAGTTATCAAATAATCGCCATCATGCAGCTCAAACTGATTCATACACGCTCTATTTTTTTGTGTTATAGCATGCCCACAAACACCGTGTATCTGGTGCTGAAAAACCACTGGTACATCCTGCCAGCGCATCAATGTACCACGCAGCGCATGTGGCTCAACGCACGTGAACTTATCACCAAAAAAAATGTTGGCTCGTGCATGCTCAATAATATTCATGTGCTCACCCGTGCTCAAGGGTAACATCGTGCATAAACAGTGGCACTGCAGGCGCTGCACGTCCACCACTTTCCACCACAACGGATCCTGCAACTAATTGTTGATAATAGTGCGAAACTTGCAACAGTTCTTGATGCGTTTTGAACGTAAATTCTTTGCTCTTGCTTAAAATTGATAAATCTAAAATGCCAACTGCTTGTTCAAGCGTTTTCAAGCGATGGGCGACGACAATCACAAGGGCATCTTGCGCCATGTGCATAATCATATCATTTACCGCACGTTCACTTGCATTGTCTAAACTGCTTGTAGGTTCATCGATAAGAATCAATTGAGGCCTATAGGCTTTTACACGCAAATACAAACTTAAAAAATTAAGTCGTTGTCGTTGTCCACCAGATAATGTTAAACCACCCTCACTTACTACCGTATCAAGTCCACGTTTTTGACAAAGCCATGCCCATAAACCAACACGCTCAAGAAGCGCGATCAATTCATGCTCTGCAGGACGAGCACGATCTGGCAAACCAAATGTTAGATTATATTTAATGGTACCATAAAGCCCAGAATTGGATTGATTTTGCAACGCAATAAGACCTCGACGAGCTTGGTCATTAATGGCGTAAATATCGGCACCATTCACAAAAACATTACCACCCTGCGGCCGCACTTGACCACCAAGAATTGACAGTAGTGTTGACTTGCCCTCACCAGAAAAACCAATTACACCATACAATTTATTTTTTTGAACGACAGGAACCCGCAAGCGCAATGAAACGCCATCAAAAATTGGTTTTTGATTGCCATATTTAAACATAATATTTCGCGCTTCAACTTCAAGCATATCTTGCGCCGTTTTTATAGACGTTATCCCAACTTCAAGTACGGGAAATGTTTGGCGTCCATACGTGCGCATGAATGTAAAAAAATCATGTATACGATCAACATGCACTTTAAATCGATAAATGAATTGACCAATTTGTAGCAACTGATACGTGCCAGTAAAAAATGTAACCAATAATGCAATACCCGTTGTTTGCGCAAGAACCCCGCGCTGCATAAGATGCACAATATAAAAACCAGTAATACCAAAAATTATTACGTACAAAACTTTTGTAATGGTGCCAATAATATAATATGATCGCCACAATGCACTTTCGATACCCAAACGCCGCTTATTAATACTGCGCAATTTATCGTCAATCTTATCGCTAGAAAAGGTTGCACGAATAAGTGGCATTTGTAATAAACTTTCAGTCGCAACATTTTTTACTTTATCATCAGCATCGATCCACAAAGGCATCATAACGTGCGCAGTAAACATAAAGACAAAAATAAAAAATACGCTCAGAAGCGACAAAAGACCGAGTGCCAACAAGCCCAAAGTGATATCAATACTTAAAAATGTTACAATAACGGTAACTGCACCAATAACTGTTTGCAAAAGTTCACAGTTGCCCATCCGCAATACTTCTTCCAACGATTCAGCCGCACGATAAATTTTTGCGATCACACGACCTTTTGCATTATTGATGTGGCAAATTGGATCAATATGCAACATGCGCTTCATGGCACAATAATGGATACTTTGCACACTACGCACATGAACCTTAGTAGCGTAATAATCGCTTACATACTCCAATAGTGCCAATACAAACCACAGGACAAGAAAAAGCCAAAAATATGTATAATGCTGTGTACGGAACAACCATTCCAAAAGAAGCGCTGGAATAGTGAGAAAGATATTACTGAGCGTGCCGATACCATAAATGATCAGGAAGGACCATTTTTGTTGCACAATTATCTGTAACCATGATACAGCAAAATCAATGGTCAAAAATTGAACTTTTTTATGCAATTGAAAAGCGCGCAATAAGAAATCAACATAAGAGCGCGACAGCGCGCGTACGCGCTGACTTTCAAAAATTTTCATGCAATACTCACAAATTTTTTGAGCGGACGCTTATGGCGTTCCATCGGAAATATCGATTGCCCCCTCAAGCAATAACTGATAATACCTTGAATGTTGCGCAAGAATATGTTTCGGATAAAAGCGCATTTTTTTTGTCTCACGTATTAATGAAATATCCAAAATACCAACTGCGTTCGTAATCGTCTGCAAGCGGTGTGCAATCACGCACACAACCGAATTCATTGATAACTCCATCATCATTGTCGTAATAGCACGTTCACTAATTTCATCTAAACTACTGGTTGGTTCATCCATCAATATCAGAAGTGGCTTGTAACAACGTGCGCGTAAATACAAACTGGCAAAATTAAAACGCTGACGCTGACCACCAGACAAAGTAAAACCACCTTCACCTATAGGGGTCTCCAAGCCTTTTTTATCTTCAAATATATGCCAGATCCCAACTTTTTGCAGTATATCACAAAGTTCGACATCGCCATAGGCAACCGTCTCTGGTAATCCAAAAAGCAGGTTATAGCGCACCGAACCACGCAATGTTGTTGCTGTTTGACTTTGCACAGCAATAATAGTACGCCGCGCATAATCATCAATAGCATAAATGTCTACACCATTAACCAAAACGGTCCCTTCGTTGGGCCGCAATTGGCCACCAAGAATTGATAGAAGTGTCGTTTTACCTACACCAGATGGACCAATAATACCATAGAGCTTATTTTTTTGATTTGACGGAACAGTGAGAATCAGCGAATGGCCATTAAAAATTTGTGCATTTTCATCGTATTGAAATTGTAAATTACGCGCCTCGATCTGTATATTACCCTCCCTATTAAGCGGCAACTCGAGCAGCTGTTCTGTTTCACTCAACACCGGAAAAGTTTGCTTGCCGAACGTACGCAAAAATATAAACAAATCTTGAATACGACTAATATCAGTAATAAACAAATAAAAATAACGCCCAAACTTAGTTACGTTGTATGTGCCACCAAAATACGTAATCACAAGTGTTGTGGCCGTTAATACGCTGACCATGCCAGCAATCGTAAGTTTAATAATAAGTGCACATATAACGCAAAAAAGCGAAAAATAGATCATGCGCATAAACACATTCATCAAACAGAAAGAGCCCCATGAAGCTCTATCAACAGCTATACTTTTGTTTGTTTGCAAACGCAAACGGCGCATTGCTTCATTGCCGGCAAAAGCTGATCGGATTAACCCAATTTGAGACAAGTTCTCAAGGGCAATGCTCTTGAGCTTATCTTCTGCAACAACCCACGGATCAAAAAAAGATTCTTCATTAAGCAAATACACGGGTACTGAAATCGCAATAATTAATACATTCAAAAGCAATGCAACAAACCCCACCGTTTTATCGACAACCCACAATGCGCTCACGGCAGTTGCGACCTGAACAAGCATAAACATCAATTCATATGTACCCGTATCAAGAATTTTTTGATATGCCTGCGTTGCCCGATCAATTTTGGCTACAATTTGCCCCGTGTCTCGCGTGGCATGAAAAATGGGATCAATACGCAAAAGCAATTGATGCGCATAAAATTGAATGCTTTGCGCACTCTCACTGAGTAACGTAAAATTAAAATCGCCAACATAATCGATGATGAGCAATACGCACCATGCGCACAAAAATACCAACAACCAATACATATTTGCCTGTGCAATAATTGCAGCCAAAACCAGCGGCGAAAGCATACCGGCAATACGCACAATGGACAATGGTACAAGCGTCAAAAAAAGGCGCAACTTTTGCCGCGCAAGTAATTTCCACCATGGTTCATTAAAATTAATAGAAATTACACATCTAAATTTGAGTGCATTAAATAAATCGTAAAAAAAATCGTAATATCGTTTAACTAAAGAGCGCCATATCGTT
>CAYSPS010000006.1:19091-33027 GCA_964432975.1 uncultured Pseudomonadota bacterium
GCACAGTTAAATCCCCTTTTTCGCGAAATTTTATCAGAGCACGGTAAAACCATTGCTATCAAGATCAATGTAAAGAAGTCGCGAACAAGATTCAATAGCCAACAACACGAGCGATGCACGCTCGAATCGGGTTCACTTATCAAAAATAGTTGATGATTGCGTAAGGAATTGGTTGCGGGGGCTGGATTCGAACCAGCGACCTCTGGGTTATGAGCCCAACGAGCTACCATACTGCTCCACCCCGCGATCATTTTGTACCCCAATGATAGGCCAGTTTTTCACAATTGTCAACCACAAATTCTTATTTATAATTATTTTTTTCGAAAATAATTATCTCGGACCAGGTTTTTTTGTCAAAAAATCAGGTTTTGGCGCACAGCGCGCCAAGCACTATTTGTAGAATCTATCACTACTTAGGCTTGATCAGCTGCTCAAACGCGGGAGAGGATCGAGCATAATAAGCACCACTATCTGGCACGCTATCATCGCCAACCAAAATACACCGCTCACCCCCTGGAATACGCTTACCATCTGGAAGCATTATGTGCGCCCGCCACCAGGCACAATCAAACGTCGTGTGCTCGTTAACCTCATCGGGGCGAACCTCATGCGATACAAACCGGCCCTTAAAACAATCAAGTAAACTTTGCGCCTGTTTTTGTAATCGCTCATAAGATGCTGGATCAACGTGCCCAACAAAATACACAGGGAGACCCGCTTTCTCACATTGCAATAGGCGTTTTTGCATAACAGCGCTCACTTGACAAGTTTGTGCTATTGCATCGGTATCAAACGCCGCAAAAGCGATAGCTTTTTGCAAAGCTCGTATGCGTGCATCTGTTGTAGAATCGTCAGAAAATTTTTGTGCGTCAAAAGCGCGATAAAGTTTGTCGAGTGCCACAGTAGTTTTTAAACGACCAAGCAACCATGCGACAATAATGGGTGGCAGCTCTTGTTTTTTATACCAAATTGTTGGTAGTGAATGATCGGAAAAAGCGGGTCGTATAACGCCAAAAAACGCTGCTTGGCCATCTTCTTCATTCCACGGTATTCCTGCTTCAAAGCATCGTTTTGCTACTTGTGCACAATCTGCAGCTTTTTTGGCCCCTGCTAGAACTGCCGACCAAAAACCGCGGTGCTTTGCGGGTTGAGAAATCTCTGGCAACGCTTGGCAATTAAGGCGAGCAGCAATCACTGACGCACGGGAAAAAACGCCTTGGTCAAACAATGCATTGGCGTCGACCATAACATGCAATGGTTCATCACGCTGCATTGCGTGCACACAATAAACAAAAAAGATCATACCCAAAAGCTGCCGTTTCATAGCCTCCCCCCAAGAAGCCGCACAAGTTGCTCCAGCTTGCTTGCAGGCGCTGCAATAATAGCTGCAAGTTCTTGATTTCGTGCTCGTAAGCTCGCAGGATCTCGAAAAGCTGGCGCCGCACTTTCCTGTGACGCTTGACACTCCTTCGTCAATTTTTCATGATCCACGTGCAACTCACTCAGCGCTGTGCTTAATTGCTCTAAATTATTGATTATTGTGCTTTCTTGTCGCGCTTGATCAGCGTGCAACACCCGCACTGCGCTGCTGATATCTTCAAGGGCTCTTTTAAAATCTGCCATTTGAGGATTAAGCTGATTAAGTACCTGATAAAGATCCCCGAGTTGTTTGCGTAAAAGCCACGCATAAACACGCGGCCAAGCCCCCCACCCCATCAACCCCAAACTCAGGACACTCGCAATCAATACCGGTACCTTTTTTGTCGCAATTGTTTCAAGCCCGCGATGCGGCTCAACCCCACGATAGTGCGGTAAAACACTTAAGCCGGTAGCCACACCGGCCGCAGCCACAGCACCTCCAGATATTAACACTTTATGAGCCGTGACTGAATCCACAACACTTCTCACTCTGTCAGCAAGAGAGCCCCACCCGCGCGGTACGCGAGTTAATAAATCAAGCTCCTGTGTAAGTAATTTACGCTGTTCCCCACAAAATTCTTCCTCAGCGCCGGCAGCACTTGCCACAGCCTGGCCTGCATTGTACACAACTATCGCCCGTTGCAACCCATCTGGCACCTTCATTGCTTGTACAATAGTTGATAAACACGTAAGAAAAACAAGTTTCTTCATACAAGCCCCTTTTTGTAGTACCCTAAACTGAGGGTACCATATCACAAAAAAGACGGGGGGCACAATAAGTTTTTATGAACAACCAAAACTTTGGCGCAACGCATAAAAATGCCTCATGTGGCGACAGCGTCACCGTCAACGGCACGATGGTTGATGGCATCATCACGCATATCAATTTTGAAGTACACGGTTGCTCATTGTCCCAAAAAGCTGCCACAGTACTTGCTGAACATGTACGCACCATGACACATCAACAAGCGCTCGCCATAAGCGATCATGATATACAAACCTGGCTCAACCTCACCCTCGGTCCCGTGAGATTACAATGTGCGCTTGCACCAGTTCAGGCACTCAAAAAGGCACTTGAAGGTGCCAAATAGCACCACCTTATAATTAAAAATAATTTTAAAAAGAAATATTTTAAAAATTATTGATTTACATTAAATCAATTTTTTATAATTATTTCAGAGGGCTATGAAACCAATCAAAGGGGAGAGGGTTTTATGAAAAAAACTTTATACATTCTTGCGCTTTTATGCTGCGCGAATGGAGCAATGCGCGCTACTACACCGCAGGAAATTATGCAAGATAGAAGTATGACGAATGGAAGCACGGGACTCATAAAATGTTACATCGATCCGGCACTAAAAGCCGGGAGCTATGACGATACCTTCTTTATCATGGCCGCTCCTACAGGAGAGTCACTAAATATTGCCGTTGGTGGCGCGGGAACAGACAGATTACACCATGAACCTGCATTAAGTCGTCTTTTAAGCTTGGGGTCAAAAGACGTCGTTTATAATGACGCAAAAATCTGCTGGGCCTGCAGATTGGTGCAAGATCAGAAATTAAGCAATACATGCGAACCGCGGTGGGCCAATGCCACTCAACGAGGTCTTGAAGCGGAAGGCTATCGACAAAGCTATGATCGACTCCAAAGCCGTATATCGAAATTTGAAATACATAATCCAAGCACCGGAAACATACTTTATACAGGCATATGTCCAGACAATGTTATCTGAAAACCATAAAAATGGAGTTTATTTTATGAAGAGAATCTTATTGTTTTTCTTACTTTTAGCATCAGGACTTCGACAGCTAATGGCTATGGATCTAAAATCAGCTCTTTTAAGCCTCAACCCTGAGGGAACGTCGGGATTTCTTCCCGCTGCACTTACCTGTACGCTCGGCAACGGAACAACATTCGACCTGTTTTTCACAAGTAATACAAGGAATAACGAAGAAGCTGATTGTTTCAACGGTTACATTATCAAAAAAGCGTATCTCGGCCCCATTGGAGCTCTCAATGATCCACATACAAAACGCATAATTAAAGAGCTACCTAGACATGGCTTTTTCGTTACAAACATGTCGTTTAAATCAAGAGAGAATGTCAGTCTGGCGCGTGGCCTTATTGTCGGGAGAGCAATTCCGTATAGTGACGAAAAAGTTTGCTGGGCATGCCGCTTATTTGCTGACTCATGCTTGAACAGCACCTCTTGCGGTGAGCAAATCAACCAAAACTTGCCCGATACTACCAAAAACGATCTGGCGCACCAACCGGTAGCGTCTTTTACCGTCAAGCAAGGACCTGCAACTCTTTATACGGGAACCTGTCCAGATGGCGTGAAATAAAAAATCAAATTGTTTTTTTAAAGAAGAGAGGCGTTTGCCTCTCTTCTTGTTCTTTTTTGCTACACTAAAAACATGTTAAACACTAAAAAACTTTCACAAGCTTTTCAAAAAATTGAACCGGAGCTTTGGTTCAATCACGGCGACGAACAACCTCATGCACGCATACTTTGGCGCGAACTCTGCAACACGTGCCCGCTCGAGCCGGCATTACCAGCTTCTCCAGCTCCTGCGTGGCTTTCTTGGCCGCTGCACACAAAAATCGTTGCGTCCCAACCACCGTTATATCATGTTATTGCCATCGATGGCTCGCAAATTTACCCCGAACGGCATGAAGGAATACGCTGCAGCTTGTTGCACACAGCACACATACATATAGAATATGCACAACCGATTTCATATATACAAACTGACAGTACAATCACCATAGAAAACGTACACACGGCTGATGGTCAATTAGGCACACAAGAACTTGATTGCAAACGGTTTTTACAAGAACTCCAGCATGGACTAGACTACGCCAAAACACTCAGAACAGAACAACCCGTGCTCGTACTTATTGATGGACCATTGATCTTTTGGAATATCAGCGAATCACCACGACTTAAACAAAAATACTTTGAGCACTATTGCGCGATCCTTGCGCAGTACCAACAAAAGAATATTACCCTTGCTGGATACATCAGCTTTCCACACAGCAAAGATTTAATCAACCTTGTGCGCTGGTATGCACACCAAAAACAATCGCCAGTTTCGTTCCAGTATCTGATAGACACCGATGTGCTCGAAACAATGTTGTGCCCACACGAGTGCACGCCAACTTTTTTATCACGCGTAAGCATTGCGCGCGAATGTCCAGAAATAATTCAACCAACATTTTTTTATTGTCACACCGGCAGAGAAATCGCACGTGTCGAACTTCTTTCTTGGCTTGCGCACGACACCATGTGCACCAGTACGCTTGCACAAATTATTATTGATCAATGCATGAAGGGAGATGGGTATCCTGTAAGTCTTGCGCATGCTCACGAACAAGCAATTGTCAAAAAACAAGATCGTGAAATTTTTTATCGTTTTCTTGCACAAAAATATCAAGCACGCACACTATCGCCCAAAAAAATACATAAAAACAAACTTGCTATTTAGCGCACTTTTGCAGTTCACTTTTGTAGGCTGAAGAAATAATTGTCTGCAAATCACTCCAGTGCGCTTTCCATCCAAGTATGCGCTCAGCTTTGTGCGCGTCAGCAACCAATTGTGCTGGATCTCCTGGTCGGCGCGGTTTAATGACAAAAACTACTGGCTTGCCGCAAACGGCTGCAATCGAATCAAGCACTTGTTTTACTGAATATCCTGTACCGGTACCTAGGTTAAACACATCACTTGCGCCATTCTTGCACAAATACTCAAGCGCCGCAACATGCGCAATTGCCAAATCTTTGACATGCAAATAGTCTCGAATACACGTTCCGTCTGGCGTTGAATAATCATCACCAAACACATTAAATGGCTTATTTTCAATAACTGCCCGCAACGCGAGTGGAATTAAATGTGTTTCTGGTTCATGTAATTCTGCCAATCCGTCTTCAGGCTGTGCGCCACATGCATTAAAATAACGCAACGCCACAAATTTTAATCCATACGCTTGTGCACAATCACGCAAAATCTGTTCAACAATCAACTTTGTATTCCCATATGGATTAATGGGCGCCGTTAATTGATCCTCGGTAATCGGCACCTTGGTTGGCATACCATACACGGCAGCGCTTGAAGAAAAAATAATTTTTTGTACATGGTGCTCACGCATACTTTGCAAGAGTGTAACCGTACGAGAAATATTATTTTCATAATATTTAAGCGGATTTTGTACCGATTCGCCAACAGCAATAAATCCAGCAAAATGAATCACGGCATCAATTTTGTTGTGTGTAAAAATTTCTTTCAAGATAGCGATATCACCAATATCACCGCGCACAATCGTTGCCCATGTACGTGCAAATGGTTGGTTATACATAAAATTATCAAGAACAATGACTCGATACCCACGCTGCGCAAGCAAAAAAGCCGTATGTGAACCAATATAACCGGCACCACCGGTAACTAAAATCGTTTGTTTTTCAGCGCGCAGACTCATTCCCATAACAACACTCATAATCAAAATAATAAGTATTTTTTTCATATGTTTTTCTAAAATGATATGCCAAACTTACCCCAAATCTTCCAACTATTCATGACGGCAGTACCGTTACCAAAATCATACGCACCGGCAATATTAATTAAAACAGGCACCCTTGCATCGTACCATGCGTACCCGAGCGATAAATAAAGTGTATTGACAATGATTGCTGGATGCGCTGCTGAAGCAAGATCAAGTTGTTGCGCAGTAACTGATCGGTATGCATCATTATTTTTTTGCTCATCTGGATCAATAATCGCTTTAAATTCCTTAATATCATTGGTGACGGTGGTGTAGTTATTAATCGTGGCACTGCTGCGTGTCGCACGTGCACCAGTCGTAATAAAATTATTATTGCTGTACCAAATTGCCGCCAGTCCAGGCCCTTCCACCCAACAACGCGCTAAATTGATGCCTTCTTGTGCACGCGCATAGCAATGATACCCGAGTTCTCCTTGAAAATGTGAAAGTGTATACACACCGGCAATATTAAAATCATTAAGAGAACCATGGCTTACGCGAACCGACTTGGTAAAAAAATTAATGCCAGGCGATAATTGCGCAATATTTGCATTATTTGGATATGCCCAGATGTAACGCCCCCATGGCTTGCCCTGAAAATCAAACGATCGCAATTGCGTTTTGTCCAAAAACAAAGTGAGTGCCGCATTTACTTCAAGTGCTAAAAAATTTTCATCATGTTCCCACGCTTTAAGACCACCAGCAAGCCCGGCAAAAAAGCCTAAGTGTCCGTTATTGCCAATAATTTTTTCAAATAAATATTGCGCATCTGGCGTATTGCCCGTCGGAACAAGAACACCGCCATATGCATGCAAATGATAATATGGCTCACGCCAAAACGTGTAACCAATTTGCGCCTCAAGATCTGCAACACCCCACTTTGACTGTCGTTCTTGACATGCATCAATACGTCCAAACCTCATGACGTAACTGGCAAATGCCGCCGTCATCGATTGTTGCGCATGTTCATTGGCGTCCTTTGAAAAAAATGATGCCACTTGAGCAACATTGTTTGTACACACCCCCGTGGGGGTTATTATACACTCACACATACCCATCGTATTTTTTACGTTCATAATTGGCATTGCAAATTCAAGCCACCAACCATGATCAAGATCGCTCGAAACATGTTGATGATAAAGCAAACCAAGACCAAAAAATTTATGTGAAGGTGCAAATGAAAGTGTGCTTTCAAACTTCCACGTATCGATGATGGGAAAAATATTATCACGTGCAGCACCTGAGCTTGCATCAGTTCGTGGCAAACCTGTAAGCACATTAAAATAATGTGCAATCAAATCTGCTTGTCCATTTTGTACTGCTGCAGAACCAAGGCCAGCAGCGGTCAGTTGGTTTTTGTTAAAAGGTAAAAAATAACGCGCAAGTTTCGAACTATCTGTAGAACCCCCACCAAAGAGCGTCACAGAAAAGTCGTGCCACTTTTCAATAGTATAATCACGCAACTGATTATGAACCATGGTTTGTCGTTCTACACTCGCAGGCTGAAATGGCACCGGAACCGAAAAAAATGTATGTGATGCACGTGCATATGGCACGCACAAGCAAAAAAACAAACCTCTATATACGTTACTCTTCATGGGTATTCCTTGGATATTCGGCATCAGTATATAATGCACACTAGCAAGCAGCAACTCAATAATTGTCACAACTGAACATCACTGCTACGCTTTTTTTGAAAGGAATCATATTATGGATGTTTTCATTCCGGCCGATGTTACAACAGCAAATCACTCAACTTTTGAACAAAATTATCGCGCGCTCACTCACAATACAAATAAATTATTCTTATTTGCAGCTGACCAAAAAATCGAACATTTAAATGCCGATTTTTTTGGAAAAAATATTGATCCACAAGCAAATTTGCCACAACACATTTTTGATATTGCACACAGCGCGCCCATTGATGCACTCGCGATACCCTTAGGGTTCTGCGCGCGCTATGCAGCACACTATCCACATATCAATTATGTAATCAAGCTTAACGGAAAAACAAATCTTATTTCCAGCGCCCAACAAGATCCTTTCAGTGAACTGTTGTGGACCGTTGACGATGTTGTGGCGCTCAAAAAAAATTGCCAAACCATTTGTGCTGTTGGTTATACGCTGTACTTGGGAAGCACCTATGAATCGCTCATGCTCAAACAAGCAGCACAGATTAGTTTTCAAGCGCACCAACACGGGCTACCTGCGCTCTTGTGGGTCTATCCACGCGGCAAAGCAATAACAAAATATGCGCCAGAACTGTTTGCTGGTGCTGCTGGTATCGCACATGCACTTGGTGCCGATTTTGTGAAATTAAGCATTCCAGAAAAAACAACGTATCAACAACTACTGCCAGCCATTGAAGCTGCCGGTAATACAAAAATTCTGTGTGCTGGTGGCCCGTTGCTTGAAATTGAAACACTTTTACATGAAATTACACAACAACAACAGTCTGGATTTGCTGGTGTTGCCATTGGACGTAATTTGTTCCAGCGCTCACTGAACCAAGCACAAAAACTTGCGCAATCAATCGCCAATATCATACATAAATAACGAGGGGCGCTTGAAGCGCCCCTCGTTATTTATCTGTTCTTTTAAAGATTTACACTAAATCTTTAAGAGCTTTGCCAGGTTTGAATTTAGGAACAGACTTAGCCGGAATGGTCATTTTCTTACCCGTTGCAGGGTTGACGCCAACACGGCTTTTGCGACGGATCACCATAAATGTACCAAACCCCGTCAACACAATGGTTTGTTTTTGTTTGAGCGACTGTCCGACAACCGATATAAAGGCTTCAAGACAGTTCTTGCAAGCTGACTTAGGGAGTTTGGTCAGTTTTGCCATGTGCTCAACTAATTTTGCCTTGTTCATACAACTTCCCTAGAATTTCTGCTAACACCTTTACTACGCTGCGACAGCGATGAACTAGTAACATATCCCTTTGTAAGTTAGGGACCTTTTCAGATTTGTCAAGCAAAACATATCCAATCATTTACTAACTTTTGATTCTTCTTGCTTTTTCTCAAGCGCAGCAGGTCGGCGTATTTCTTCAGCCTCACGTCGTTCAGCATCTAAAAACTGTACAATTGCAGCTTCTTCAGCACAATCGCGTGTCACCACACGTCCATCAGGCATTTGCGTTTCACACAAAATAAGACCTGGTGCATTTTCATCGAAACCTTTTGCATTACGCAATGTCGCTTTCGTAAAGTTTGCATGATCAAGACGCGCATCAGTAAAATTTGCATTTGTAAAATCAGCACCCATGCAACGCGCTTCTTGCATTTGCGCATGAGTAAAATCAGCAAAGGGCGCCTGCGAATTACGTAAATTTGCTCCTTTCAAATTTGCCTCCTGCAACACCGTTCTTGTTAATGATGATCTCCGCAGATCAGCGTTAACCAACGTTGCCTTGGTAAAGTTAGCAAAATCAAGCGTGGCATGATCTAATTGTGCACCATCCAAATTTGCATTTCTAAAATTTGTTCTCACCGCTGAAACACGCTGCAAATGAGCGGTAGATAAGTTGGCATTCTGAAAAATTGCTAAGTTCAAAATACTGTTTTGAAAATCAGCGCCTTCAAGCGTTGCGTAAAAAAAATTCGCTTCAGTCGCCAATGTTTCCATAAAGGTTGCCGAATATGCCATGCAGTCACGACAGTCGGTTTTAATCATGTTTGCATAGTCTAAATTAGCTTCAACCAAATCAGTTTCATTAAGAATGGCCTGATTTAACGAACAATACGTCAAACGCGCATTAGAAAGATTTGCCCCAGATAAATTTGCATAATTCAAATTTGATGCAATTAAATCAACGGCATTTAGCCGTGCATTACGTAAATCAGCATGTTGCAAATCTTCTATAGACAAATCCATAGCGATAAAAGAACATTCACGACAACCACCATGACGCAATACATCAGCAGCACTTACCCGCTGTCCCAGGCTCACACGTGCGCATACAGAAAAAATCTCAAACATAACGATAAACGACCCTACTTTTTTACCCATAAAACTCCCGATTTTTTTGATCATGTCATTCTTCCGTTCATACTAACTGGCTCACATATCTTTTACAATAGAGAAGATTGGTATAATCTCAGCAAATGAGTGATAGCATTAAGTTAAACGATGATCAAAAAGAAAAAACTCTGTAAACATTCGTCAGATTATTATTGGCTTGTACACAAACTTACCGGCAAAACACGTGCGCAGCTCATCAATAATCCGCCCAATCTTTCCGTTAAACAAAAACAACAATTACAAACATGGATGCATGAAATTACCATTATGCACAAACCACTTCAATACATTTTAGGCACCGTTCCGTTTTGTGAAATTGAAATTCGCGTACGCCCACCAGTGCTTATCCCTCGCCCTGAAACTGAAGAGTGGGTAGGTAACCTCATTCAAGAACTTGCCAACAAGCAGCCTCTTGCTATCTGTGACGTGTGTACCGGTTCAGGGTGCATAGCACTTGCGCTTGCTCATGCGCTTAAAAAAAGTACTGTTATTGGCTGCGACATAGCACCACATGCACTTGCACTTGCACAAGAAAATAAAAAAATTTTACAGATCAAAAACGTGCGTTTTGTAAAATCAAATATGCTCACATCAATCAAAAAAAGGGTTGATATTATCGTTGCCAATCCACCCTATGTTGCTCCCACTGACTGGCACAAACTCGCAAAAAATATTCGTCGCTGGGAAGATAAAACCGCCCTTGTTGCTCCTGAGCGCGGCTATGCGCTCATCAAGCAATTAATTACGCAAGCACCACAATTTTTTAAAAAAAATAGGACGGGTTTGTTAGTCATCGAAATTGGCAGCACACAAGCACGCGCGGTCTGTACACTTTTAAAAAAGCACGGATATACTGAAATTACCGTCTCGCGTGATCTATCCGGCAAATCACGTGTAATAAGCGCCACCATAAAAAAAGAGAGCACTTATGAATGAAAGTCCGCACTCAAAAACTTCACTGATATTGCGCCTTGGCAATAATCGTTATACACTGCTTGGAACTATTGCACTTATTATTATATTGTTCAGTGCGCTCAGTATCATGAGTGTAATTAAATATTGTGCACTCACCAAATCGCAACATTATGAAAAAGAGCTTCAACAAGAAGTAGCAATTATCCCATCACTTGAACAACAAAAAACAACATTTACAAAAACTAATATCGAGGATGAAAAAAAACTCAATAAAATAAAACAACTGGAACAGATAGATCAAAATACGCCATACCCTGTATTACGAGAACTTGCACGTATCATCCCAGATGCCGTTATCCTAAAAACATTTAAAGCTGGCCAAAAAAGTATAGAGCTACATGGCGCGGCGCTCACATTACAAGATGTACAAAAATTTTTAAGCATGCTTAATGCATCAAAATTATTTAAAACGCCTCAGCTTGTTTCCGTAGAACATGCAGAAAATTCAAAACAATCATATCATCATGAAGCTATCACCTTTGTTATCAAGACAAGGAGCCACTAAGACATGAGTGCATCGATTAAAGCCCTTATCGGCTTGGGAAACCCCGACGCATGCCACGAATTTAATCGTCATAATATTGGCTTTATGGTTGTCGATGCTCTTGCACAAAAATATGATGGCTCCTGGCGCAATAACAGCAACCTTTCGCACTGTGTGATCAACATTCAAGATTCTCCAGTTCATTTAATCAAACCCCTCACATACATGAATTCTTCTGGCACGATTGCTCCATGGCTTACCAAAAAAGGATTTACACCCGAACAACTGCTCGTTATTCATGACGAGCTAGAGCTTCCATTTGGCAACGTATCACTCAAAAAAGGCGGCGGAGCACGCGGCCATAATGGCCTGAGGTCGCTCATACAAAACATCGGCCAAGATTTTTGGCGCGTACGCTGTGGCATTGGCCGACCAGAACAAAAAAGCGACGTTGCTCATTATGTCTTGAGCGATTTTATTGAAGGCGATGCCACCGTTAATAAAATGATCGACGATGCAGTGAAACTTTGCATTACTGCAGTCAGCAAAAAAGAAGAGCTCGCATAAAGCGAGCTCTTGTGATCAATAATTTTGGAGAACCTTATTTGGCGCCAGTCATGACACCGTTCAACACGAAGCCCACCAAAAGATTGCGGTCATTACGCACATTTTGTGGAACCTGCGCAATCCAGGCATCTTGTTCAACAAGTGCGATAGCGCGTGGCACAATCGTTGTGCGCATTTGATCAAGTTGATGAGAAATTTGTACCACAGCATTTACGGGAATATAAACAACTCCCTTAAGAAGTTCTTGGAAAACTGGCAATGCCCAATCACGCATCATAATCAATGTGGCCAGACATGATTGACGCGCAAATTTTTCTGAGTCACGTGGCTCTTGCGCCACTATGGCGCTTAAATCTGCCCAACTTGTGCTTACATCATCATTGGCAAGAGTCATGCCATTATCGATTAATTGAATACTCTTTTGTACAAAATGCTGCACAATACCTTTAATATACGCAATCATCTCCTTGTTGAGCGCAATATTCGTCAACAGCACATCATTTTCTGGATTACTTAAAATTTTAATAATTTCAGCACAAGCCCGATTTTGAATTTTTTCTTGCTCAAAAATTTTCGGCATGCTTGCATCATTGCTCGTACGTGCATATTCAAGCAAAAATTCATGCCGCTCGGTTCGTAAGCGATCAAAACTTTCGCACAAATGTTTAACGCTTACATGTTGCATGATAGCTGCAACACTTTTCATTTCCAGCAATTCATCAAGATGCTGTACGACACCATCAAAGGAACTTAAAAGCTTCTTGGCCAGATCTTTAAGGCGATCCTTATGCTGCACAAGCCATGCCCGTTCACATGCAAAGGAAAAAAATTGATTTTCGGGGCAGCCCCATTTTTGCGAGACGTCGTTCCATTCTTTTTTAAACGCAATCAGCCGCTCCTGGGCAGGAGTTAGTGTGCGCTGTTCCTGCCCAGCCTGATCATCAGCATGCACAAAACTGGACAAACAACACAAAAAAAGAATCTTAAACATAATCTTTTTCACAAAAACACCTCAATAATAAAGTTTTAAAACACCCTTAGTGTACGCGCGCTTTTGTAAAAAACAAGTACTTGCAAAACATGCATAATTGCTCAATGTAGGTATTTAGGGCATAATTATTATATTGAGATCAAACCCAAAATTCTGAGGATCTGCTGTGGTTACCCTTGATACCATTGTCGCGCTGTGCAAACGCCGTGGTTTCGCTTTTCCCTCTGCTGACATTTATGGGGGGCTTAACGGGGTGTATGACTTTGGCCCTTTAGGGAGCCGCCTGAAAGAAAATATTCGTACATTCTGGAAAAAGTCATTCTTACAAAGCGGCAATGATATTGTTCTTTTTGAAGGATCTATTCTTGGATCAGCGCCAGTCTGGCAAGCCTCAGGACATGTCAGTAATTTTAACGACCCAATGGTTGATTGCTTGGCTTGCAAAAAACGCTTTCGTGCTGATGAAATTAATTTAGAAGCTGCATGCCCTTCATGCGGTAAAAAAAATTGGACGCCAGCGCGCCAATTTAACCTTATGTTCAAAACAGAAGTGGGGGCCATGGCAGATGCAAGCTCGATTGCTTATCTTCGCCCAGAGACCGCACAATCTATCTTCATCAATTTTAAAAACATTATATCGTCGACACGTGTCAAAATTCCATTTGGCGTTGCACACATTGGCAAAGCATTTCGTAATGAGATTACGCCAAAACAATTTCTGTTCAGAACCCGTGAATTCGAACAAATGGAGATGGAATGGTTCTGCCGCCCTGAGGCGTCTGATGAATTTTTTGCTTATTGGCGCGAACAGCGTAAGAAGTTTTATCAAGCAATTGGTCTTTACCAGGAACGCATACGATTTCGCGATCATCAAAAAGATGAGCTTTCACATTACTCACGTGCCTGCACAGACGTTGAATATGAGTTTGTTTT
>CAYSPS010000006.1:33037-37489 GCA_964432975.1 uncultured Pseudomonadota bacterium
ATTGCGCATCGTGGCGATTTTGACCTCAGTCAGCATATGAAAGAATCTAAAAAAGATCTCAGCATCTTTGACGAAGAAACAAAGACATCATATGTGCCCCATGTGGTTGAATGTTCAGTGGGTGTTGACCGGCTTTTTCTGGCACTTTTGTGTGACGCATATTATGAAGAAGAAGTCGAAGGAGAAAAGCGTGTTGTGCTCAAACTTTTACCCACGCTTGCCCCAATTACTGCGGCAATTTTACCATTAAGCAAGCAACTTAATGAGCCCGCTGAAAAATTGTACAAAGGCCTTCTGAATAAGGGATATAGCGTACAATTTGATGAAAGTGGCTCTATCGGCAAACGTTACCGTCGTTTTGATGAGATTGGTACGCCGTGGTGTTTTACCTATGATTTTGAAAGTCCACAAGATCAAAAAGTGACGGTGCGTTACAGAGACAGCATGAAGCAAGAGCGTATTGCGTGCGATGAAATTGAAAATTTCATCAAAAATGGTATACTCTAACCAGATTGGAGAGGTTGGGGGATAAAAACGAAGCAATTTGATTGCTTTTAAAAAGGATGCGAGGTCATGATCAAAGCGATTTATAGATCACTGGCAACGTATGTTCGACATCGATGGGGAACATTTTTCTTTCCGCTTTTTTTTTGCGTTGACGCCGTGTTTTTTATGCCGGTCAATGTAGTGTTGGCTCTTTTTTGTCTTGAACGACGTGAGCATGCCTACTTATATGCTCTTGGGGGCGCCGCAGCCTCAGTTTTAGGTGCAGCAATTGCCTATTTTGTAGGAGCATGGCTTTTCGGCAGTATTGGCATACGCATTATCGAAGCCTTCTCTTCAATGGAAACCTTTAATAACATAATCAACTGGTACCGCACATATCAGTCAGGTGCAGTTCTATTTGCGAGCTTTGCACCAATTCCATTTAAACTTGTCACGCTGAGTGCCGGCTTTTGCCACCTCCCCTTGCTGCCATTTCTTTTTTTCGTATTTCTTGGTCGCGGCATTCGCTTCTTGCTCATTGCCGGACTTACAAAAGCCTATGGGCCGCAAATTCTAGAATTTATTGATAAATATTTCAAATATTTTGCCATCGCCTCAGCGCTTGCAACCGGAGTTGCATTTATCTTTTTGCGATAATTAAAGATATTTTGAAACTCTTCCCTTATGCATGCACTTATGTCAAATATAGCGCACCCGTCTATGCTTTATTTGTTATCTTCATTTTGATTTTAGCAGTAGTTTACAAAACCATTTTTCTTTTGCTACGTTCACAAAGTAAGCAACCCAAATAATAAAGGAGTTGTTATGTATTATCGCAATATTCAGAGATTCCAACAGCTGCCGACATCGATTTTGGTTTTGCATGTCTTATCTCGGGTAGTCTTTGGCATGAGTTTAGGTGTGCTTTTGGCGTATTATACACACCCATTTGCGTGGTGGATTATTCTTGCCGCCCTTATTTTAGCAATCCCATTTAAATATCGTTGTATCAAAGTTTACCGCACGGTATCACCAAAAATGATTATGTTGACAGGAATTGCTACTATTCTGTTCGGCATCGGGCTGGGTACACTCTTTAGTACACCATTAGCTGGCTACGGATGGACAATTCTTGCATGTGCGATCTTACTCGGCATCCCTGGCACATATTTAATTTTAAAAAAATAACCCCCAAACATTTTTTGATTTTCACTCTGTACGCGCGAGTAAATTTTTTAGTCATTTCGCGTCACTGTACATGCATAACTGACGCGACGGGAGTTGGCGCGAAATAGCAAGGGCAAACTCAAAGGTATTCGCCTCTTTGAGATATACAAGATCATCAGAAACTTTTTCTACAAGATGCTCGATTTCGCCATGAGTTACCAGCTTTAACGTTGAACGCTCATATTCATCGGGGGCGCTTACACAACATCCAAGCAAGTCCCTTAAGATGTATTCATGATTTTTTTCATTCCACTGCGCAAATTCCCACAAAAGTTGATCGCTCTTTTGGTCCAAAAAGCGCGGGTCAAGGCCAATCACGATATCAGAAGCCCTAAATCCCCCAATTGATCCCCGCGCCTGTTCGACGAGCAGTACTATACGTGGAAGCAACAATTCACCGCACGTTCTTATCAACGTGTCGAGCATTTCAACAAAAGCAGATAGATCGTCAACCGCCATCTCATGTTGTTGAATAAAATCACGTGCGCGACGTTCAAAAAAAGGCTGACGAAATGACGTTAAAAGCTCGCGAGATTGCATAGCTTTAAGCTGTATAAAAAACAAAAAAATCGCGGTAATCCCTTTATGCTTCATCGCACAAACAACCGTATCCCATAGAACGTTTTTCTATGGTCAATTATACACAAAAAAAGAACTCTTGCATTGTAATTTCTATATTCGCTATATTAAATTTAAGTGGTTTGTTTAATTTTTAAAAAAGGAGTTGTTATATGAATAAGGTACGGATGTTATTTTTATTCACTGCATTGAGCGGTCTTGCTTATGCAGAAAATGATACAGCAATAGCAGCATCAGCGACCCCAATTGCCACACCAGAAAAGAACAATACCGCACTATTCATAGATGATCTTAATAACGCGCTTGAACTTGAATATGCAGCGGCAATTCAATATGTACAACACGCAGCTGTCATGACTGGACCGCAATATACCGAAGTTGCCAAAGAACTTTCAAAACACGCTGAGCAAGAACTCGCCCATTCAGCACAAGTTGCTGATGTAATTAACTACTTAGGTGGGACGCCAAGTATTAATGTTCAAAAACGTCTCAGCTCACAAGAGCCGAAAACGATGCTCGAGCAGGATTTAAATGGCGAACAGGTTGCCATTGATGGGTACAAAAAACTCATAAAACAAGCAAACAATCTTGGCGAATATGGTATCGCGCATGTGCTAAGCGGTATCTTGGCAACTGAAGAAGAACACAAGCATGATATATTACGTGCGTTATGCCGCTAAAAAATGATTTATTGATGAACAAACGTACTTGTGTCATGCTCAAGTACATCTGTTAAAATTTGAGGAGATCATTAATGGCTAAACAAAAAAGTATGATCAAAAATACTCTCTTAATTGAAAAACTCAATAAAGCATTGGAGCTAGAATACGCGGCAACTGTTCAATATGTGCAGCATGCGACAACTGTCACCGGATCCCAATATGATGCTATTGCGAAGGAACTCGTTGTACACGCTAACGAAGAATTGGCGCATGCGGTTCAAGTAGCAGATTTAATCAACGATCTTGGTGGCACGCCAAGCATTAAGGTAGAAAAAGTATTCACCTCTCACGATTCAAAAAAAATGCTTGAGCAAGACCTTGCTGGCGAGCAAATTGCCATCGATAGTTACAAAGAACTTATTGCTCTTGCAAATGAACTTCAAGAATACGGTATCAGCCATGTACTGAAAAGTATTTTGGCCAACGAAGAAGAACACAAACGCGATTTAATCGGCTCATTGGGGCGATAACAAATTAACCACAGCAAATGTACATGAAGCTTCCGCTTGTAATGGCGGAACCAATACACAGATCTTTACTCACAGCGTAGTTTTACTCAATCAAGCATGCAAGGAATAATTTCGGCAAAGGAGTCCGTATGAGGAGGTTAGTACTTGTTACAGTTATTGCAATTATGGCGAGCGTAAAGGTGAATTGCAAAGATTCACCACTGGTTATCTTTTTAAAATCACACCCAAACACTGTGATGCGGCTACGTTGCGGATGGAGCGGACCTTATATTATTGGGGGAGTAATCGCCGGGGGCGTGCAGCTAGGAGTCAGACCAACAGGCGATTTCGATCAACTCCAAAAACTGTCTCGGTCGGCAGGAGACGAATATATAAAAACCAATGATGATGCACTTTGTACATACTGTGAAGACAGAGTCCCTTTGACTGAAGCCGAAAGAAGTCAGGGAGCCCACCATGTATTTCAATTGAGCATACTAGAGAATCCCGATCAAGCATACACAGCTGAGTGTCGAAATTAAAACTAAAGAAATTAAAAGGGAACGATAAACGTCGTTCCCTTTTAATTTAACCCTGGCAGTACCTACATTTCCAGGCCGTTACCAGCCAAGTATTATCGGCGCTGTAAGCTTAACGACCGTATTCGGAATGGGAACGGGTGTGACCTTACAGCTATACCCACCAGGAAATTTTAAAAAACTTTTTCTCTCATGATCTTTGAAACACATGTTGTTAAGAACAACCTATTCATTATCACTAGTTTCAAGCTTTATCAGCGATTAAAACTTTCGGCCTCTTAGTACTGGTCAGCTTAATAGATTGCTCTACTTACACACCCAGCCTATCAACCTTGTAGTCTTCAAGGGGCCTTAATGTTTGCAGCTTACGCCACAAACGGGGTACTTAATCTTGAGGCGGGCTTCCCACTTAGATGCTTTCAGCGGTTATCCCAACCAAACGTAGCTACC
>CAYSPS010000007.1:0-1325 GCA_964432975.1 uncultured Pseudomonadota bacterium
CCTCCAAGCATCTTTATATCACACAAAATTTATTTCATGAATACGGCCTCTTAGACACGTTACACGAGGCGAGCAGGGTTACCGTGCCCGCCTCGTTCCGTTACCCTTGCATATCTCATTTAATTGAGCTATAATTAAATTACAGCTAGGATTTTTTATAGAATCAATACGATTATGTGGAGGGAAGAAAAATGAAACGCATTTCTTATTGCACAAAGTTCGCACAGTCTTTATCTGCATGTTCTTTATTTGTTGGCGTCTTTTTATTTCATACCGCTACCAAGGCCATAGAAACTGCTTACACGCTCAATCCTGATGGCAGCATAACGCAAGTCGACAACCGCCAATGGACGCTTGCTTTCGATGTAAAGGTCGGAGATAAAACTATACGACAAGATCTGGCTTTAGCAAGCTGGGGAAACAGTGCACTCGGTGTCTACGCTGACCCCTATGATTTGCGCGCCGTTGTATTTATCAACGTACCAGCTGAGCGCTTATTGGCAGTGGCGCCTGAACACGTACGCGCCCTCGTTGCCGGACGAACAGTAGATGCCCGCATTGCCGTATGGGGTGCACATACAAAGCACCCAGGCAATCATCAAGATAATGTCGTACTTCATCCCTTAGTACGCGCATGGATCGCCGAATCACCGGGTTTTGTTTACCCCGGAAAAGAAAATTTTATCGACATAACACCGGATCAAGCTCGAGCATTACATGACTTTAACATCCCGGTCCAGATGGCAATCGTCGATCCAAATAATATAACGCATGATGACATTGCGTTCACCAACACGCTCCAATCAGTCGCCGTTAGTTTTCACGCCGGTCCAGCTTTTTCACCTAATAATGCGCGCATCAAGTACACCAATCCCGCAGCACATTTTGCCACATTCGGGCTCGTTGCCCTTGCGCCAGATCCGATTCCTGGCATTCGCAAGGCATATGTGAGCTTTAATATTGTTGCTACCGATGATACAAGTATGGGAAAATTTCTTAATATCCTACACCCACAAGATTACCCAGCTCCAGAAACTTTAACGCGCCCGATGTTGCGAAATCTCTTTTCAGATCGACCTGAAATTTATGCCGTTCTTGAACGCATACTTGGCCCACAACCAACGCCACCACCGCCTGCTGCTCCTCCAGTTCGCCCACAAGCCCCGGTCCCACCCACTTCACCAGCTGGACCAGCACATGCAGCAGCTGTACCCTCCGGCTTGGGCGCCGTCACAAGCCTTGATCAAATAATACAATTTGCTCAACCTGAACCAAACGATACACGTACACTTAATTTACAGAGCAAGGGCATATCTTCCATAAAT
>CAYSPS010000007.1:1335-11315 GCA_964432975.1 uncultured Pseudomonadota bacterium
GGTAATGTCTTTGAAGAAATGGCCGACGCCGGAATAAATAATTTGTATCTCGGTTTCAATAACCTCACACAATTACCCGATGAGCTTTTTTTTCTGCAACCAACGCTTCAAATACTTGTTTTACGAAACACCGGCCTCACAAGTCTCCCACCCATCATCGGAACGCTTGATAATTTGCGTGAATTAGATCTGACCGGACTTGCGATCACCGAACTTCCTGGTTTTATTGGAAACCTCCACAACTTACGCGTATTGAAACTTGCAGGAACAGGCATAACTGATTTGCCAATGAGCCTTGCACATACAGCAATTAAACGCCTCGAACTTCATGGAACCAAAATTACAAAACTACCCGAGGTTATTAATTTGCTGACAAATTTGCGACACATCACCATTGGCGATAACATAGACCTTACGACTGCAGAACAGATAAATCTTATTGAGCGCAACGTTAGGGTCAGTCGCTATTAACATGATATAATTAAAAAGTGCCGGTACATAAAAATTACGCCCTGACACTTTTAATGGACAAAAACTGCAACTTGAGCTATATTTTTGTTATAGCTCAACACATGATGTGGGATTATTATGGCAGAAAATAATGTTTCATATGCAATTTTTCAAACTGGCGGCAAGCAATATCAAGCCATCGCAGGGAAAACCGTTGCCATCGAACAACTCGAGGGCAATGCCGGAGACAATGTTGAATTTAAAGAAGTGCTCCTACGCAAGAGCGCTCAGGGCGTTGAAGTTGGTGCGCCATTCATTCCAAATGCCGTTATTAAAGCCTCAATTATCAAACATCTTCTCGGACCAAAAGTTATCATTTTTAAATTTAAGCGTCGTAAAAAATCACGCGTCAAAAAAGGACATCGACAACCTGCTACGGTTGTGCGCATTCAAGCAATTTAACTCATAAAACAAAGGGCGCCATTCAGCGCCCTTTGTTTTATGAACCCTTACACGCTTTATTCCAACAACTCGTTTCTATATGCCCATCGCGCATTTTCTTTTTGACCATAAATGGCGCTTTGCACACTGGACACGATTGGCTCGTATCTATTTCACCAAATGCGGCAAAGTTACACGCAGGATATGTGCTGCAACCCCAAAAAGCTCCCCCACGCCAGCGTTTTTGCACAACCTGGCTGCCGCACACAGGACAGTTAATTGCCGCTGGTAGTGCTTGCGTATATTTACATTCAGGAAAACCGGAACATGCAATAAATTTGCCATAGCGCCCACTGCGCTCAAGCAATGGTTTGCCGCACTTTGGGCATATTTGATCAAGCAAAACGGGCTTTTCTGGCTGAACAATACTTACCGATCCATCGGCAGCACGCGTAAAATTTGCAGTAAATTTACATTCAGGATACGCTGGACAACCCAAAAATTCTCCAGCACGTCCATGGCGAATAATTAATTTATGCTGTTTACAGGTAGGACACATAATTTCAGTTTCAACAATTTTTCTTTTTGTTGTTGCAGCACCGAATTTTTTCAGATCATGACTAAACTCATCATAAAATTCTTTAAGCACGGCATCACGTTCAACAGCACCCTGCGCAATTTTATCAAGATCTTCTTCCATATGCGCGGTAAATTTCACATTCATGATTTTAGGCATATTTTGCTCAAGAAGATGGGTCACCTGAATACCTAAAACACTTGGTATAAAGCGTTTTTTTTCATCAAGATGCGTATATTCACGCTTGCGAATTGTCGAAAGAATCGCTGCGTAGGTACTTGGGCGACCAATACCATCCTTTTCAAGCGCTTTTACTAACGATGCCTCAGTATAGCGTGCTGGTGGTTGTGTAAAATGTTGTTTAGCATGTACATCATGCAATACGAGATCGAGCCCCTGCTTGATTGAAGCTGGAATAATCAACTTTTTCTCTTCCTCATCTTCATCAAGCTGATAAAGCTTCAAAAAACCATCAAACATTAATGTTGATCCAGTAACACCGCACGTATAGCGACCGCCAATAATCGTTACATGTCGTTGCGCATAGACTGCGGGCGTCATTTGGCTTGCAACAAAGCGTTGCCAAATCAACGTATATAATTTTAATTCATCAGGATTTAAAAATTTATGCACATCCTGTGGCGTTCTTACAACATCAATCGGGCGAATCGCTTCGTGCGCGTCTTGCGCTTTTTTGCCTCTGACGTATACAAAAGCTTTTTCGGGCACGTATGGTGCACCATATGAATCTTTAATAAAAGTACGTGCTGATTTAAGCGCACTATCTGCTATGCGCAATGAGTCGGTACGCATATAGGTAATAAGCGCAACAGTACCATCCCCCATCGCAACACCTTCGTACAACGACTGCGCAATCTGCATGGTTTTTTTGACAGAAAATCCCAACCGATTATACGCCGCTTGCTGCAATGTACTCGTCATAAATGGTGGCGCTGGATTTTTTTTGCGCTCTTTGTCTTCAACGGCAGTCACACGCCATGCCTGGGTGCGCATGTCTTTAACAATGGCGTGCGCATTTTTTTCTTTTTCAACGGTAACTTTTTTATCATCAATATGCGTCAGCGCAGCAGTCAACGTATCTTGTTGGTGGGTAAATATGCCATCAATCGTCCAATATTCCTGCGGCTTAAACTGTTTGATCTCTTCTTCGCGATCAACAATTAGTTTGAGTGCAACTGATTGCACCCGACCAGCAGAAAGCCCTTTGCGCAATTTGCGCCAAAGCACTGGCGAGACTTCATAACCAACCCACCGATCAAGCACACGACGCGCTTGTTGCGCTGAAACTTTTTTTAAATCAATTTCAGTCGGATGTTCAAGCGCCTGCAAAATCGCCTGCTGCGTAATTTCATTAAACGTAATACGAAAAATAGCTTTTTTATTTTTAATCTTGGCAATTTCTTGGCCAACATGCCAAGCGATAATTTCCCCTTCACGATCAGGATCTGGCGCCAGGTAAATCTCGTCACTCGTACGCGCTTGTTTAACAATATCGGTGACAACTTTATCTTTGCCAGGCAACACAACGTAATCGATTTCTATGGGATTATCCAATCGCACCCCGAGCTCACGCTCAGGCAAATCTTTCACATGCCCAAGGGTGGACATAATTTTAAAATCTTTTCCTAAAAATTTTGAAATCGTCTTGATTTTGGCAGGCGATTCCACAATTAATAACTTCTTCATAAATTACGTACTTTCCACATGCTCATGCAACCCCCGCATTCCTTCTCCATGCTTTCATAATAAACGGCTTATTGACAAAAAGTCAAATGTTTTTGTCAATTCTCTGGCAAAAACGCCGTTTTATTTTTTCAAAACTTTACGAATAACATTAATTTTATTACACTATATTGAGAATGCGCAGCACGATAAGAAGGGATTTGTGGGGTCCGATAATAGATAGTCTGAGGGGACAATCTACTCCTTTTAGGGTTTCTGCCGGAGGTAGGCGTTATCGTGTTACGCATCGCGCATTTTATTTCAGGTATGTGGAGGCTTTTTTGGTTATGCTTAAAAAATTACTAAGCGCGTTTTTCACGCTTCTATTGCTGTCTGGCTGTGCGCATAAACAACACATGCTCAAACCCATTAAAAAAGAAAAAGCACACTTTGTACAGGAGCAGGAAAATGTTGAATTGCGCATGCGCGTGCTAACACCAGGACATTGTCAAAAACATTTTGGGCACTCCATGCGTCCCCGAAGTTCACAACATCCTGCATTAGTGCAATGCACCATTATGAACAATAGCAAAACATTGGCCACATTTGCCCATCACAACACGTCGCTTTCACTTCTAACACAAAAAGAAGTTTACAAACTAATCGAAGATCGTTTTGTGGTTATCAAAGGCCTGTTGACAGGACTTGCAATAGCATGGATCCCGCTAGCCACGGTTCTGGGTATATCGATCATCGCACCATCTTTAACAGCACATGGACACATACTCGAGGGGTTTGTGCTTTGCAGTATTTTACTGGCATTTTATGGAACATTACCAATTATTGCCGTAAGCGTACCAACAAGCTGTATCATGGGCCTACATAAAAATAAGAAAATCTCCCAAAAAATTTGTCAAAAAATTCCAGAAAAAATTACTGTTGCGCCTGGTCAAACACAAAATTTCTTATTATTTGCACACGCACTGCCATCATCTTTTACAATGACACTCACACGCGAGCAGCAAGAACCACTCGTGTTTAATGTACAGATACCAGACACGTGCGTGTGCACGTTCAAAAAACAACTAAAAAAGAAAACTGCTCATGTTTAAAAAATTCTCAAGCGCACTTTGCGCGCTTCTATTGCTTTCTGGCTGCGCGCATAAACAACACATGCTCAAGCCCATTAAAAAAGAAAAAGCACACTTTGTACAGGAGCAGGAAAATGTCGAATTACGTCTGCGTGTGCTCACGCGACAACATTGTCAAAAACAACTATACAGTGCACCATATGCCTGCACAAAAGTAAATATTTTACATGGAACGATCATCAATAACGGAAACTGCTCTCTCACGTTTTCCCACAGTAATACCAATCTTGCCCTGCTTACTCAGCAAGAAGTCTGCGATTACCTAAAAAAACGGGCTGGCGTTCTGCGAGGAGCCATCATTGGTCTTGCTGTTGCAACAGGCCCCTTACTTTTATGCCTTGCTACCGCTGCCATTATACCGGGAGCACTCACGCTCGAATCTGCCACGGGAGCACTTGCATTCTGCAGTTTCATTTTAGCATTTTATGGCACCATACCAATTATAGCCATAAGCGTACCAACCAGTTGTCTTCTTGAATACAATCAAAACAGAAAAATTTCGCAAGAAATTCGCAAAAAAATTCCTGAAAAAATTACTGTTGCTCCAGACAGCACACAAAACTTTTTGTTATTTGCACATGCACTGCCATCACATTTTACTATAACGCTCACGCGCGAGCAGCAAGAACCTCTCGTGTTTAACGTGCAAATTCCCGACACATGCTTGTGCACAAATAAATCAAAAAATAATAAAAAACAAATGGAGAAAAAACATGATTCGTAAAATATCATATGCACTCATGGCCGGCGCGCTGTTGGCGCTCACTGGCTGCGCGCATCACCAAATTATTCCGCTCAAACATGTCGCCAAAGATGATGCTGACTTTATTGAACAAAAAGAAGGAATCGAACTGCGCCTGAGCAAAATTACACCAGAAACTGAAAAAGAGTGCTTTTCTGGCAGATCTTTGCCATGCAAAAAAACAGTCCCGCTCAAAATGACGGTTAAAAACATGTCGCCATTTACCATTTATTTATCGCCACGCCATATTGGACTTGGTCTGGCACACGAACAAGAAATTGTACAATATTTAAAAAGTTCAGTTTGGACACCATTGCTTGCTGGTTTAGGCGTTGCAACCGCGGGCAACCTGATAGCAAGCACAACGAGCGAGCAAGCTCTTGAGACAGCCGCCAGCATTGCAGGAACCGGCGCCATGATTGCTGGTGCAGCCGCTTCGGTTACTGCTGTCGATAAAAATGATGAAGTTGCTGTTGATGTCCATGAAAAGATTTTTCACAACATCGAATTATGGCCAGGTGAAAAAATCACCAAGCTTTTGTTTGCACATAAACAAGGATTTAAAAAACACTTTCACATAAATGTATGCCAACTGCTCGTAAATGAAAAAGGGAAATCAGCGGGCAATAAGCTCATCACATTTAATGTGAAACTCTAAGACGTTAGGCGCCACCTACTCAGCACCATTTTTGGGCAAAAACCCTTGACAAAAATTTCAGATATAATATGATTATTTTTTATTAATGAAAAAAGTCCCCAATCTTGGCAAGCACGTCATAAAAAAATCTCGGAGTTTATGTGAAGAAATTTGTGTTCATTATCACGACTCTATGTATCTTTAGTCCTTTATACAGCATGAGCTCAACTCCACAAGTGCCCGAAGAAATACGTCAAAAAATAATTGCGTTGATTGATGCCTGCGTTTATAAGCAAGACCATGGTGCTGCAGGACTCGCGCTCAAAGCAAGCGCGTATGATTTTTTGAGATTTCCGCATGCACAAAGTCTAATTCAACAAGAAATTTGCCAAACATTTCTGCGCACCAGCATTGGACCAACAACACTTTTGAGGTCAGAACGCGCACCATCACCACTTTTAATGCAGCTTGTTCGATGGGGTTGTGAACAGATGCATTCAACACAATGCCCAAGTATCTATTATGCAGAAAAACCTTTAGCTGCATGGTTTGCAAAAACTATTGTATTAAACGCTTTTCGCGAAGTTGCTGACAAGGTCTTACGCCCATCATTACCTTGCGAAATTGTTAATAATTTGCTTGAAAAACCAACAATCTTATTTACACCGGGTTTTGACGAAAATCCAATTGGCGTACTAAAATTAACGATTTTACACGAATTACAGCGCTGCAACCAGCGTGTCTGTATGCGCCATATGACAATTCAACCAGAAAGCCCTGCCCTTTTTCCACGCGGGTCAGAACAAGAAGCAGACATTCAAGCACTTTTGCACAGCAATTGCTCTGAATGCAGCCGAGAGTATGTAGCGGCAACAAAATCAGACTTATCACCTGATGAAATCCCAACAGATGGCGGCCTTTCGTACACGGAGGCACACACCATAATAAACAGAAGGGCAGAAACATGCTGTCTATTACATCAATATACCCGTGCATACAAACATGCACCGCTTTCGACAAAAAATGATATTATACAATGGGTAATAGCGCATATTATTGCCGGAACTTCAAGCCCATAACCAAATGTGTTAAAAAATCATCACTTAAGGTAAATCTTATGTTATTAAAAAAATTAATATTTCCAACTTTTTGTACGTTTATTGTTTTTAACCAGGCATACGGCATGGAGTTTTTTGGACCTGAAGAAGAATGCCGTATACAGACTTCGGCAACAATTCCTGAAGTTGTGTCGCAAAAAATGATGGCTCTTGTAGAAGCATCCCTTCACAAATCGGACATCATGACCGAACAATTGGCGCTCCGTTATGCTACGCAATATACCGCACGAAATCTTTTAGAAGATACAGAATCACTACAAAAAAAAATTGATGAAATGTTTTTACAAGTCGAAGTTTACCCGGCAACGCTTTTAAGTCCAAAACGCGCTCCATCGCGACTTCTAATGCAACTTATTCGATGGGGCTGCGCCAGACTGGCTTGCTCGGTACCAAACGTATATTATTGTGCAAACAAGGGGCCCAAACCACGACTTGCAAATGTATCATTATTTGCCAAAATCACCGGATCTCAAGAATTTTTCAACCAACACCTAAGATCGGCATCGACCATGCTTATTGAACGCCTCATGACTCAGCCTACCGTTTTTTTTAGGCACGACCTTGATGACGAGCCCTATGGTATAATAAAAGGAATAATATTAACTGCCTTACAATGTTGCAGGCAATATCAACACGAAATCGGACCAGAAAATCCAAATGCCTATCGCGGATATAAACACGAGGCGAGTGTTCAGGTATTTCGGCACTGTAATTGCACAATATGCGCCCAAGAATTTTTTGAAGGAATGCAATTATTACTACTTTCTCAAGAACCAGGACGAGATGCTTTGACATACGATGAGGCACTGGCGTTGATAAACTCGTTGCCGCCAACCCTGTGCGCGTATCACGATCAATTACGGAAATACCCTCCACATGCAGGCTACACTCTGGCCGTGAAAGAACTCAAAGAAAGTATCGCTGCTGGTCAATTAGAGCCGTAAATTAAAAAGCCCAATGAAATTTTATAATAATCACATAATAGGCGCTTTAGCAAGCGTACTCACCATACCACTTTATGGTATGAACAAGCTTTTCATAGATCGAGCAGAAACACCCATGTCGCTCGATTCTCCAACGGATCATGCGACCCCATTGCCATGGCACGCGACGCATGCTGTGCTCGCATTTGAACGTTGTATCCAAGCGATGATTTATCAAGACGCCCAAGAAGAACCAGAAGCTGTTCGTATGGTTACCAATCTCAGGCGCATAGCATCGACACCAGAATTAAGTTGTCGACTTGATGAACAGGAATTTTACGCGACAGTCACCGCCATTCGCCCAGAAACACTTTTTGAACCTCACCGACGCATCGGATTATTTTTGCAAAATATGCTCAAAGGTGCACGACAGTTGATAAATCTGCCCGCCGTTCCCTTTGCTTTTTATGCCGAACGACCTCTTAAAAGTGATAGAATTGCAATGGATGTCAACTTGGTCGGAGTACGTCGTCGTATTGCAAAAAATATTCTGATTCCCATTGTGGGACGTAAAAGGACAGCGCGCCTGTTGAAGAAAGGCATGATAATTTTTGATCGTGAAATAGATGATTATGATCATAGCACTGCGTTAGGTGTGGTTCTGCACGAATGCCAACATGAAAAACAACATCGTGCTGGCCTGATTGATGCTGCATGCGATCCCCATCGGTACCCACGAGGCAAGGAACAGGAAGCAGATGCCCAGGCGATTTTGTGCTGTGCATGCCAAATTTGCGCTGAACAATTTGCTAAAACTCGCCCAGAACACGTCCCAGACGGCGGTTATTTATCACGCATCGAAGCTCTGGATTTAGCCCGCTCATTACCAGAAAATGCACGGTGCCAATTTCATCGCACGTTGGAAGGGTTAGAATAGCAATTTTTACCCAGTGTGGTATAATGAAATTGATGTTAAAGATAACGGGGGGTTTGCAACAGACTCGGCGCAAATTTCTTCAGTTTATGTTGTTTTTTGAAAGGGCATTTATCGAGATAGTACTTAGGTCTTTTGTGTTGTGTATTTTAGTTGTTATATTGTGAGTTTTTAATGAATATTTACGTTGGAAATCTTTCATACGGTGCTACAGAAGAAGGTGTTCGTGGCTTATTTGAAGCGCATGGTGCCGTCGAGTCGGTTCGCATTATGACCGATAAATTTACCGGCAAGCCACGCGGCTTCTGCTTTGTCTCGATGCCCAATGATCAAGAAGCAACGCAAGCAATTGAGGCCCTCAATAATTACGAACTTGATGGTCGTGCCTTGCGTGTAAGCCAAGCGAATCCACCACAACAACGCACGGGCGGCAATGGCGGCCCACGTCGTGGCGGTTTTGGCGGTCGTGAAGGCGGCTTTGATCGTGGACCACGTCGTATGGGACGTCGTTCATTTTAAATAACGACTTTTAAAAAAGAGAAGCGCAGAAATCTGCGCTTCTCTTTTTTATGGTAATAATTTTAAGATTATCAGTGGCACACGCGTAATTACTGAACCATTGCGATCAATACGGGCAATATTTGTATGTGCATGATATGCTTTGACCAGATCATGTATGGTATGAATCCCTACAAATTCCTCTGACAGTGGAATTTCATGCACAAATCCATAACCATGCGCTTGGGTACGCGCTTCGATAATCAACCCGTGCGCCAGGTCAGAAAGCACCATAACGTGCCCAGGAATGTATATGATATCCCCGATTTCTGGCTCTTGATCTGCGCGCAAGACAGGCAAATAATATTTAAATGCCCACGTATTACGCCCACACCACGCAATATTGGCAATCTGCGCAGCACGCACAATTAATGCAGCGCAGTCAAAACCAGCATATGCCCCGTTATATGACCGATGTGCACGATACTCAACTAATAACGGTTTGCCAAGTTCCTCGTGCCGAATCTGCGTAAATGAAAGTCCATGTGGCGCCACAAAACTCATGCCACCCCATGCGTACGGCACGATTCCGCGCTCAGGGTGTGCAAGCCCTTTTAACACCTCAACAAAAAGTTGGCGCTTTTCTGTGTCTAAACGCGCTTGAGCATCGATACAGTACGCGCCTGGTATATAAACCGTTGCCACACGTCCGCGCGGCGCCAATGTGTAGACGGCCCGCTGATTTTTGCGTGCTCTTTTTTGTTCATTAATAACAAACCGCGTACCAACCGAACACCAACGACCATATGCACGGTCATACCAAGGA
>CAYSPS010000007.1:11325-14998 GCA_964432975.1 uncultured Pseudomonadota bacterium
CGTAACACGACAATTTTTGATGCATCTAAATTGCTGTCAAACGAAGGTGGTATGCACGAAATATCTTGCATACATGCCAATGGTCGAATATTTTTTTTTAAAGTCCAAAAAAGCCGATGGGGCATACGATTACGTTCAGTGCAATAAAACATGTGCGGCACACGCACACAAACTTGTGCGTCACGCTCACGCACAATCGTCACTAATTCATTAAAAAGCAATTGCCCCATGCGCCGTACCAACTGCGCATCACCACTCAATGGAATATTTTGATATGCCCGTTCAATACTGTGCGCATTACCTTCAAATGGATCGCCCAGTAAATCGGCCACTGGCACAACGCAAACCCCTAGCTCAGCGATCAAAAATAACGGCACAATTAAAACTATAAAAAACAAATATTTTGTTAGCTTCATGCCGCCCCTACCATGAACCACCTCTTTCATACCTTAGCGTGCTCAAGCACAAGGAAAAAAGATTTTGCAACAAACACGTGCTTCAAAAAGCGTATTTGCAAATATTTTTCCAGAAAGTTTGAATAAAGAATTCTTAATGTGTTAAGATGAGAAAGCGAAAGGGAGTATATGAACAGAATAACAAACAATATCATCAATAAAATCATTTTATCTTGTTTGGTCATAGTACAGACAAATGCCCATACGCATTGGGCGGCACTCACAACCATTACGCTCAACAATACACAACGCACTAAAGCGAGCACGCGCACAAATCTCGTGTTTGAAAAAAAACTTCCGCTTGCCGCAAACCAACTCCTCATCTCATGGAACATTATGCGCCCTGCTCGCGGATATTTTAGCATACATCTGCAGGTATTTGACAAGCAATTACGGCAATGGAGCCCGTGGTACAAAATTGCTCTGTGGGGTGCACATGTGCAACGATCTTTTGATCAAAAGTATCAGGCACCGCTTCCATCATTTCATAGCGTACGTTTTCACTTACCAACAGGCCAATACGCATCATTTGCCCGCATTCACATTCAAGCACATGATGGCGCCAAACTAAATAACGTATATCAGATTTCACTGTGCGCAATTAATACTGAACTTTTTACGCCTGAAGCAGGCAAAGGAAAAACTTTTTCATTCAAAAATATTCACATTTCTGGCGTGCCACGCGTATCACAAATAGCGCTTGAACATCCAGATAAGGCGCGCATTTGCTCACCAACCTCGTTAAGTATGGTTGTGTCATACTTAAATAACAAACCAGAATCACCCTACGCATTTGCAGATGGCGTTTTTGATACAGGATTACGTGCATATGGTAGCTGGCCATTTAACACCGCTCATGCGTTCCAACGTTGCAATGGCGCATATTATTTTGCCGTCGCACGTTTAAATTCTTTTGCCCATCTTTACCATTATCTTGAGCAACAATTACCCATCGTGGTAAGTGTACGCGGCCAAATGCGCGGAATGCCTGCAGGAAAAACTTATGAAGATGGCCATTTGCTTGTTGTCGTTGGATGGGATAATGCAAAAAAACAAGTCCTTTGCCACGACCCGGCATTTGAAAGCAATGACCAAGTCCTTCATCGCTATGACATTAATGATTTTTTAACTGCCTGGGAACGTTCAATCTCACCGCGTCTGGCATATGTCGTTGAACCACGAACAAACTCCTGATATTAAAAAACGACTCATGGCAACCTCTAAAATCTCATGCTATTTAAGCTGGCATCGCATATGACAGCTGCGGTCATCAAATATTGATTTTTTAGAATCTTTTTTAAAACCAAATGAACGGTAAAACTTAACCAATGCCCGTTGAGGCATATGCGCTCCATCAAGCGCATCAGCAAAAAGTGTTATCGTTTTCCTGCCCTCTTGATGCGCAATATACAGTACACATCCAAGTAATAATGAGCCAAAACCACGATGATAAAATGGTCGCTCTACACGCAACAAATCAATTTTGACTTCTTCATCAGATACTGGGATAAATTCAACTTTCCCAACATAGCTGCCCGTCTCAATAAAAGTACCCAATGCTCGCCTATTTCGATCACGCAAACATATCGAAAAAGCCTTTTTACACACATCTGCAATCCTATCTAGCCTACGAGCACAAATACCTTGACGATCTAAAAATGAACAAAGCTCAGTCGACAATTCGAAGCGATTAAAAAATGAAGTTTCACTAATAGTAGGTAACCCAACAGGGTTGTCCTCAATAAATTTACGCATGCGAGATAACTGAGCTGGTACACATACGCCAACGCGATGCTCAAGCGGCGTGCGAGGCGCAGCACAAGCCTGAAATAACCCCACGCTATCTTCACCAGACACCGGTACAGCCGAACGCATACTATAAACACAAAAAAATCGAGCGTTTACGATGCAAAATAAAATAAAAAATTTTTTCATATAGTACTCAGGATAATTTTTTTGAACATTAAAATACATCGAACTAATAGTGAAATCGATAGATACTAAAAAATCATCTATGCCTTGGATTTTTTCAGCTTACACTAAATTGCCAATTTGTCAAACATTTTATCAAGATTCTTAGGGTAATGTTGTCTATCGCGTGCTTAAGATATTCAAAAACAACTAACTTACTGCTATATTTTTTGACATAACGAAATCTGTACAAAAATATGAACGACCTTCATTTTGCATTTCCTGGTCTGTGTATTGCCGGCGCAATTGCCCTGATTATTGCGCTTACGTACCGCATGTGGATGCACAAAGCACCAACTTACTCCTTTGCGCTTTCTCATTATATGGCACAACACAAAGTTTACACATCACGCGCGATTAAATTCATCTTTTTTTTACTGCGTCTGAGCATTTTAAGTTTACTTGTATTTTTAATCGGCAAGCCGCAACTGCCTGACAAACGCACACACATCAATGTTGAGGGAATCGATATTGTACTTGTATTAGACGCCTCTGGCAGCATGGCTTGTTTTGATGATCTTAATGATCGACGACAGCGCATGCACATTGCCAAAGAAGAGGCTTTACGTTTTATAGGACAACGTGAAAATGACAATATCGGCATTGTCACATTTGCCAATGGCGCGCTCACCGCGTGTCCGCTTACTCATGACAAAGCGGTGCTTACAGAAATAATTAACAATATTTCGATTGGTAGTATGGTCGATGATCGTGCGACACTGCTTTCGTACGGAATGCTCACCGCGCTCAACCGACTCAAAAATTCAGATTCACCAAGCAAAATTATGATCGTACTTACCGATGGACAACCAAGTATTCATGATGCACCAATTCACATACCCATTTCCATTGCGCGTCAGCTTGGCGTCAAAATGTATACCATTGGCATCGGCAATCAAGACGGCGGCTATTGCGCGGGCCCACACGGCATAATCATTCCACAAGGCGCGCAGCTCAATGAGTCGCTTCTTGTAGATATTGCACAACAAACGGGTGGCAATTTTTACCGCGCACGCAATGCCGCTGAAATTCGCACAATTTATAAAAAAATAGATCAACTCGAGAAAAAAAATATGCCGGTTAATTTGTACACGCACTACCAAGACATTTTTGAACCATTTTTATGGTTTACTATAATACTCCTCATCGCTGAACTATTGTGTGCAACATTTGTGTGGAAAATGCTATGAACTGGTCAATAAATTGGGGCGCCTGGCATTACCACTGGTTTCTTTTCTTAGGTGTCG
>CAYSPS010000007.1:15008-17702 GCA_964432975.1 uncultured Pseudomonadota bacterium
TCATACTCATATGCTATCGTGGCCGAACAACCTGGCGTGCCATGCAGGCACTTGACCGCCGTCGCACCATGCTCATGCACACAAGCCGCACACAACTTATAGTAAAGACAATTCTTCTGTGTCTTGGCACCCTTACACTATTTCTGGCATTGCTCCACCCACGTTGGGGCCTCATACAAGAAACCGTGCACCAACGCTCACGTGACGTACTCATTGCGCTTGATATATCGCGCAGCATGCTCACAGCAGACGTTGCCCCAAATCGCTTAACATGCGCCCAACATGCCCTTAAGCACCTCATTAATCGCCTATCAAGCGACCGCATTGCGCTGATCTTATTTTGCGACAAAGCACGCTCATATTGTCCACTCACGCGCGACAAAGAGCTTGCCTGTATGTTTTTAGATACGATTGATCCTACATGCTTGGGTACCGGAAGCACGCGTTTGGATCAGCCCATTTATGCAGCAATTGAACAATGCAAACGTGCGCCAGACAAAAAGCAACGTTTACTTGTTTTGGCAACAGACGGTGAGGATTTTTCAGGCAGTCTTGAATCAGTCAAAACTGCCGCGCAGCAAGAACACGTAAACATACTTGTACTGGGTGTTGGTACAAGCCAAGGCGCTCCGATTGCGCTTAAAAATGAGGCAGGCGCATCTACTGGTTATCTCAAAGATGAACAAGGACATGTTGTTATTTCAAAACTAAATGAACAGGCACTGCAACAGCTTGCACAAGAAACTGGCGGCATTTATCGCTGTGTTAACACAATAAATCCAGACATCGATGCACTCGTGCATGCGATTGAACAACATGAAAAAGATCAACGGGAATCACAAACATTTTCTACATATCAAGAACAATACCAATGGTTTGTATTAGTCGGCTTTCTTTGCTTTTTGCTTGAGTGGATTTTATGAACAATACAAAATTTTTTCTTAGTGTCGCTCTCTTTTGTGCAACGCACAGTCGATGCACAACGCTGCCAGATACCCCTCGCCAGTGGCAGTTAGCACGCGCGCATACACTGTATCATGAAAAAAAATACGATGCCGCACATACGCTGTATGAACAACTTGTTGTACAAGAACCACAAGACAAAGATGCACTCATGGGATTGGCAAACACGGCATATGCACAAAAAAATTTTGCTCGTGCACAAGCATATTACCAAGAACTAACAAACAGTAACCTCAATACACAACTACGTGAGCACGCATGGTTCAATCTTGGATGCGCCCATGCGCAACAACAACATTATCAAGCGGCACTTGAAGCATTTCAAGAAGTGGTAAAACGCAACAACCATCATGAACGTGCGCAAAAGAATATCGAAATTCTCAAAAAATTATTGGCTCAACAAAAAAATTCACCAAAAAATCAATCCAAAGACAGCCAGGATTCCCAAAAAGAACAGTCCAATAAGAACCAACCCAAAGATGAAAGCAAAAACAGGCAACAAGACAAACAAGATAGGCAATCCAATCAACAAAACCAACAGCCCGAGCAACAAAGCCGGGATCAACAACGACCCAGCCAACATACCAATCCCGACCAACATGCCAGCAACCAAAACAAAAATGGGAACACCAACCACCAACCACAGCAACGACCGCATGAACGCCATGACCAATCTCCCCAACAACAGGTACCTCGCCCTGAGTCTAACAAAAAAGCATCAGCACAACAATTAAATGCTCATATGCACGCAGCACTTACACAAATTGCTGACATAGAAAAACAGGGTCAGCGCCTTTATGTTCAAGCAATTGCCAACCAACAAAATAATGAGACCACTCATGGTTGGTAGCACATATTTTTTAGCATTGCTTTTAAGTAGCTGCGCAACAATATGTGCACACGAATTGACGCTCAGCATGACCAATCTTGATGAACAACAAATTTCAGAAGTACTGCAGGGGGAACCATTTCTCATACACATTATTCATACAGGAACTTCAGCGCTTCCCCATGCGCCGCATCTTGAAAATACGCAACAATTGGCATGTTTTCAAGCCTGCCCGATGCAAACAACGATTAATATTATTAACAATGCTCAGGAAGTGCGTCATATATATACCTACACGTGCCGTTATGACATGCCAGGAAAATTTGCGCTTGGGCCTGCACGTTGCCAAGTAAACACGAGACTTGTACAATCAAACCCTTTAATCATCCGCGTACAAACATGCACACAAAAAAAAACAGACCAAACAAAAGATCCAGAAATTCAAATAAGTGCATGTGATTCAGTATATGTACATCAACAAAATATCATTACAATCAAAGTGTTTTATCAAAAACCAATCATCCGCTGCCAATTGGAACGCATGCAAATTCAACATGCCTATCTTGATCCATTGTGCGAACCATATCATGAAGAAATGACAAAGGACAACACAACATTGCATGCGCTTGTGTATCAATTCGCTTGTTGCGCGCAGACCCCAGGAACGCTTGTTATTCCAAGCATCACGGCAACTATCATACGTGAAAAAGATGAGGGCGATAACAGTTTTTTTGCGCACATGCGCTCATTTTTTGGCAGCGATCAAGAACAAATTACCATACGCACACATCCGCTGGTAATTACGGTAAAACCATTACCAGTAAGTAGCCAAACCATTCATGGCGTTGGTGCCTTTGATTCATTTTGTCTACAAGCAGATACTACCCATACTGATCAATCAA
>CAYSPS010000007.1:17712-29427 GCA_964432975.1 uncultured Pseudomonadota bacterium
AAGGTATCAGCGTCAGCATGCGCATCAGCGGAGAGGGTAATGTCGCGTATGCACGTTTGCCTGAACTTACTCTTGCCGACACGCTGCGCGCATACCAGGCTGACACGCTTGTTACACGCAATCAACAAAAACCTGAACAGGCAACACGCTGTACAACATGGGTCTTGCAAGCGCTTTCTCCCGGTACATACACATTGCCAGCACTGACATTTAATTTTTTCAATCCGGTCATTCATGCGTATCAACAGCTACGCAGCACACCGATTACACTAAAAATCAGTCCTTGCAAACCCAATATCCAAACAACACGAAGAGCACTTTCTTCATGCACAAGCAATATGATGCGTATCGCACACATACCGCGCCCCTTATGTGCATTTCTGGTCATGCTTGCAGTTTGCATACTCATTGGTGCACACATAATACCGCTTTATCAAGAGACCGTTATACATGCAGTACGCAGGCGTTGGCGCACATACCAATTGATTCGTGCATGCACCCAAAAAAATGCACAACGCGTTTATGAACAATGGTTTTTATGGTTCAGCGCACAACAAGAACACGCAACTGGTCATGAAACGCTTGAAGAACTCGGCACCCACACGTTACAAAAACAGGCGCAACAAGAGAGCTGGTGCGCGTATGTACATGAAATAAAAACAGCGGCCTTTAGTGCGCGAAATAAAAAACTTAATCACACGCTTTGCACACAAACACGCCGTTGGATACGTGCTTTGGAGAAAGCACAATGATCACGTTGCACGCTCTGGGTGAATTTTTTTTGTGTGTACCAGAAATGTTCTGCCAAGTCGTGGTCATTTTAGGAGTCTGGACAAGCGTTGCACTCTATTTTTTGGCACGTCCACGCTATAAAGTATTTATGGTTATTGCTGCTTTTTTGGGCATGCTAGCGACGCTCTTTGGCATGTGCTATTATTTGGTACAGTCACACCGATGGATAAGCGTGACGCAACCGACGGTGTTGTATGCGGGCCCTGGCCCAAACTATCATGCAATAGCACAATGCTCGGCTCGCGAGCTTTTATGCGTCACGCGCGACCACAAACAATGGCTGTGCGTAACAAGCAAAGCAGGCAAGGGATGGTTGCCCGTAAAATAAAGGAATTGTAGGAATGGGAGCAAACAAAAAAATCTGCGTATGGCTCTTAAATCTTGTTGTACTTTCTATCCTAGCAGACGAGCTCCCCGAGACACAAAGCGCACCACCAACATCGGTTCAACAACCGCCCCCGCAACAAATGCCCATAAAAAAAACGAGTAAAAAAAAGAAACACCGGCGCAAAAGAAAAAATAAACAGCATAAAAAAAAGCGTCGCGCCCAAAAGAAACACATCTGCGCATGTCAATGCCCACCCCCGCTAACAGACACAGTCATTGATGGCGTTGCCGGACAGTTTAATTGGCCGCTTGCCAAAAACACCTATTGGATTAGTTCTTTTTTCGGCCGCCGCAATCTTGATGATGGCCGAGGAACAACATTTCACTGGGGCATTGATTTGGCAGCAATCACCGGAACTCCCATTGTTGCTGCAGCAAATGGCCGTGTCATTGAAGCAGGAAATGGCAATGGATATGGAAAAACTATATTACTTAAACACGCCGGCGGCTATAAAACACGTTATGCGCATCTCAATACGATTAAAGTACAAAATGGCCAAATGGTAACTGGCGGCAAAAGTATTATTGGCACGGTTGGTGCCACTGGTAATGTACGCGCCAATGGTACCAGCGCATCGCACCTTCATTTTGAAATTTTGCGGCATCGCCGCCATCTCAATCCGCTCGATTATTTACCACAATAAAGTAGAACAAAAATGATTACAATAAAAAGAGGGCCGAACGGCCCTCTTTTTATTGTAATTTTGCTCAACTTAGAAGCTGCCACGCGTATACGGCAACAACGCCATCATCCGTGCTTTTTTAATTTCACAGGAAATTAATCGCTGATAACGCGTGCTTGTGCCAGAAATACGTGCAGGCAAAATTTTGCCACGCTCACTTAAAAACTGACGTAAAAAATCTATGTTTTTATAATCGATTTCTTTTACAAGCTCGGGATTTTCGCTAAACCGACATGCTTTACGTGTAGCAAATGACGCACGACGTGCCTTTTTTTTGAGTAAGCGATCACTCATGCGCAATTTAATTTTTTTAACCATGATTTTCTTCCGCTTGCGTATCACTAGTTCCTATTGACGCGCTTTCCTGCACTGTTTGAGAAACACGTGCCGGCGCAGACATCGATGATGTCCGCGCAGATCCTTCGCGTTCGCGATAAGACCCACCGCGATCTTCCTTCATAAAGGTTTCAACATCACGTGGTGTTTCTTCAAGTGACAAAGGCCGCTTATATTCAAGAGGCGCTTCTGCTGCCAATTGCGTCACAAGATAGCGCATGACACACGTATTAAACTTCAACTCAAGCAATGAGCGCACATCAATAATCGCTTGTGCAGCTTTTTCGCTCGGCAATTCAAAGCGTGCCAAAATATAAATACCATAATCGTTACCACGCACGGGATAAGCAAGTTGAAACTTGCCCCATTTGTCATAGCTCACGAGCTTGCCTTTAGACTCCTGCACCTTTTTGTCAGTAAGCTTTTCAAGCTCACTGAGCTCGTCCTGTGTAATTTCAGGCGTGGCAAGAATGAGCATCTCATATCGTTGAGTCATACAAAAAAACTCCGCTTATTGGAAACGTTTAACAACGCTATGCGATCACACGCGATCGCATTAAGCTTTATGTCCGTTAAGTATAGCGAAAGCCTCAAAAACTTCTAGATCTTTTTAAGCTTAACGTGAAATCTTGCGTACAATTTTCCCCAATTCAGGATCTTCGATATCTTGCAAGCTCAACACAGGGGCACAGCATTTGGGACAATGTTTGTGGCCATGCTTTAAAAAATTAACAAGTTCGTTGCGATGAAAAAGATGTGTGCACTTATGCCCAAATATAGACTGCCCCATGACAACTGATCCGCGCTTATCAACCAGTTCTTTGTGTGAAATACCTTCACCACAAAAGACGCACTCACCATTGGCTAATACCAGACATGGAACCAAAATCATGTATATAAATAAAATTTTTTTCATACGTTTAACCCAAAATTAAAAATTTAATGGTTTCGTTATCACAGAAACGATGCGACACATCGCTTATTTAATTATATCACAAATTGAAATAAACACAAGCTCGATACAATTGCCCAAATCTCTTATAAAGATTTGTCAAAGCACCATTGCCAAAAGTTTATTTTTAGAATAAACTAAAATTACGTTATCAGCAGTAAGATTTTTAACCAAAAAAGCGATTATTATGAAAGTTTGCGCCGTTTGTGACAAAGGACCACGAGCAACATTTAGTGTTAGCCATGCACATAATCGAACAAAGCGCTGGGCTTATCCCAATGTTCATATCATTCGGTTTACCTTTGTTAACGACCCTAAAAATAAAGTACATCGTGCACCGGTATGCACCAAATGTATGAAAACTGGCAAAATTAAAAAAGTTATCTAGAACCATCGAGTAACCTATGGCGAAATTACGTTCTGCAAAAAAACACGCACGTCAAACAAAAAAGCGTCACGCAATCAACGTGACCCGTCAAACCGCAATAAAGACATCCATCAAGCGCCTTTTAAAAGCAATTGACGCAAAAGAATCTCCCGAAACGGTTCGCGTTCTTTTCAATGATGCTCAAGCAAAATTAGCGCGCGCTAAAAGCAAGGGGCTTGTTCATGCAAAAACTGCTGCGCGTACCGTTAGTCGCTTAGCACATCGCATTACACCCAAAAAAGCTTAATCAACGCAACGCCCAATAATTTCAGCAAGCGCACGCCGCTTGAGGATATTTTTGTCTGTTATATTTTCATATAATTGAATCTGGTATGCGCGTTTGAGCACACGCCCCATGAGTGGGCCTGGCTCTATTTCGACCAGGTCACGTCCATGCAAAATTGGCTTAGCAACACCTTCAAGCACACCAAATCTCTGTGCTTTTTTAACGAATTCTTGTTCTTGCACACATGCACAACGCAATGGGGCCAGTCCTTTAGGGTTACGTCCGCGTAAATCAGCACATGCAAACGTTGCCAAAAATTTTAAGCTCACTGGCTGCACGTGAAGCGCAAGCCGTTTGTAAGCCGCCGGCTTGGCATGCTGCTCAATACATGTACGCGGCGCCATGTGATAGCGCACAAGCACGCATACGGACCGTATTAACGCCGCATCACGTGTAAAACGTGCAAGTAATTGTTTTGCCAATGCAACACCAGCCTCTTCATGTCCATGCGCACTCACCTGCCCATCGGCGTGATGTTGGCTGCTCACGGCTTTGCCAACATCATGGCACAAAGCTGCCCACATCAAAATCAATCGCTCGCGCGCAGAATATCCTTTTATTGCTGCTGCGGCATCAAGTACTTGCAACGTATGCACATACACATCACCCTCTGGGTGCCATTTTTCAGATTGCTGTACACCAACCAACGCAGCAACTTCTGGCATTATTTCTGCAAGTCGTCCAATTTTTTGTAACCATACAATCCCCCGTGAGGGACGACGTGATTTAAGAAATAATTTGCAAAATTCCTGCTCCACACGCTCACGAGAAACACCAGAAATATCCATGCGCGCACATACACGATTCAAGGTGCGATCTGGATGCATGTGGAAACGTCCAATAAATTGCATCACACGATAGAATCTCAGTGGATCTTCAACGAAGCGCCGCACATCTGGTGTACGCAAAATCTTTTTTTGCAAATCTAAACGGCCATTCAAGGGATCAACAACTTTGTGCGTTATCACATCAATGCCAATCGCATTGATCGTTAAATCACGACGCAAACATGCATCTTTCACGCTCATATACGGATCAAGCGCAACCGTTGGTTTGCGACCAGCACTATCAGTACGCGGCAATGACCAATCTATCGGCAATCCGCGTATACGCAAAACACCAAAAGATTTACCAACGAGCATGACCGAACCATATGCCGACAAAATCTTTTGTACTTTTTTTAGTGGCAGCCTATAAATCTCAATATCTAAATCATGCGCAAGCGTACCAAGAAGTACATCGCGCACCGCACCACCAATTAATAACGGACGACCACCAACACGTGCAAGATGTGTACAAATTTGAGATACGACAGGATATTGCCCAAGCAGTTTTTGTAAACGCTCTTTGCGCAATACGATACGGCGCACATGCGCCATAAATACTCCTTTTTTTAGCGCACACGCACGCCCGGCGTCACGACTCCAGCTGGTTGTAACATGTGCAGTGCACCACCATCGGGTGCAACAAGCATCATGCCATGCGATTCAATTCCCATCAACGTGCGCGGCGGTAAATTAACAATAAACACGCCTTGCTTGCTCACAAGCTCTTCTGGTTTATATGCAGCACGAATGCCAGCAACAATCGTTCGCGTTCCATATGCACCACAATCAACCGTAAGTTTGAGTAATTTGTCAGACTGAGCCACATTTTCTGCTGCCAAAATGGTACCGACCACCATATGCACTTTGGCAAAATCAGCAATATCGATTGGGGAAATTTGTGCTTGGGTTGCTGGCTGATTTGCGCGGTGTTTACCCTCAACTTTTTCAAACAATGGTGCAATCTGTACCAATGCGTACGGCCTGCGCCACGCACATGCATGCGCATCTATCAGTGTTGCTTTTTTATCGGCGCCCAATGCCTGCAGTAAACGCTCCATCATCTGTGGCATGAGCGGCCACAACAAATACGCAATCGTATACAGCGAGCTTGCCGCAGCCGTTATGGTTTCAACAAAAGCATCATGATCAGATGTAGCTTGTACCCACGGCTGACGCGCATGCACATAGGCATTTACATGCGCAATAAAACGTTTTACTTCTGCATATGCCAAATGAAATGCATAATTATTTGTATGCGCTTGCACCAGTGATAAAAGCTGATCATGTGCATTTTTAAGTTCCAATGACGCTTTCGACCATGAAGTACGCACCGCGATTGCGGTACACGCATGTTTGTGTGCAAGCACTAAAATACGGTTGAGTAAGTTGCCCAACTCGTTTGCCAAATCTTGTGTAATGACATTTTCAAGATCATCAAAACTAAAATTGGCATCTTGTGCAATTGATAGGCGCGAAACCATGTAATAACGCACCGGTTCCGGGCCATATAATTCTTGCAGCTGCAACGGATCAACAACATTGCCAAACGATTTTGACATTTTGCGACCATCAACCGTGAGCCATCCATGCACCAGGAGCTGACGCGGCAATGCAAGGTGCGCTGCCATCAAAAATGCTACCCAATACACGGCATGAAAACGCGGAATATCTTTTGCCATCAAATGCACATCTGCTGGCCACCAGCGTGCGAACTCTTGTGCACGTGCTGGATCGCCATAACCGACAGCGCTTATATAATTGGTCAGCGCATCTGCCCATACGTACACAATTTGTTCTTGGTCATCAGGAAATGGAATTCCCCAACTGACCGTTGCACGTGAAATGCTCAAATCTTTAAGTCCAGATTCAACAAATGCAATCACCTCATTTAAGCGCTCACGCGGTACAATAAAATCCGGATTTTCTTTAAAAAATTTGAGCAAACGGTCTTGATATGCAGACAGGCGAAAAAAGTAACATTGTTCAGAAACATATATTGTCGGACGACCGCATGAAGGACATGCGGGCCCAATATCGGTGGGGTCTTGCTTTCCTGGCACAAATGTCTCATCTGGCACACAATACCAACCACTATATGCTCCCTTATAAATATCACCATTTTTTTTGAGCGTATTAATAAAATACGCAACGGCTCTTTGATGCTCAGGATCGGTCGTGCGGATAAATTTATTATACTCAATGTGATATGCATGCCATGCTTTTTTATAATCAGCAGCAAACATGTCAACAAAGGCCTGCGGCTCTTTGCCAGCTTTTTTTGCAGCTTCGGCAATCTTTTGTCCGTGCTCATCAGTTCCGGTTAAAAAAAATGTTTCTTGCCCCTGCAGCTTATGCCAGCGTGCAATAACATCAGCAAGCACGGTGGTATATAACGTTCCGAGGTGTGGCTTTGCAGTGACATAATAAATGGGCGTGGTAACATAAAATTTTTGTTCTGCCGTCGTGCTCCTCATCTGAACCCACTTTATGGTAACGCAAAAATATGATAAGTTAAAGTGGCGTGATCACTTCTTGCACATGTTAAAGATTATTTGTGGATTTTAGGTAGGGATATCGATGCTTGACTATATTATCCCATTTTTCTTTTTGGCTACCGGTCTTATTGCCAATAAGCTGCTCCTGGCCTACATCAGTCCCGGACTCCTTGTTGGTCTGCGCATGCTGCTTGCAGGCATTATCTTAGTAACTGTTGCCTATTGGCAAACCAAAGACGTATTTATTCAAAAAATCAAAAAACGCTGGTGGCAACTCGCGCTTTTAGCATCATTTGCCGCATTTATTCCTGCGCTGCTTAAAGCGTATGCGCTCAAGCATACGTATTCATCAAAAGTTGCTCTTATTGGCAGCCTAGATCCATTTTTGACAGCGTTGTATGCATACCTTTTATGGCGCGAGCCGCTTACGCGCAACAAATGGATTGGTATGATTGTAGGTTTTACTGGCACGTGTGTGCTCATTATTTCACATTCAGCAGAAACAGGCGCAACGCTGCTTGGACCACTCTCGCTTGCGGAGTTAGCTGCGCTGGGCACCGTCATTATCAGTCGCTATGGGTGGATTAAAATCCAGCAACTTTTAAAACAAAATATCTTTAGCGTGCAAGAAATTAATGGCATGAACATGCTCTTTGCCGGCATTTATTCGCTTGCAAGTACTGCACTATTTACGCCCCATGCATTACAGGTGCATTGGAGCTGGGCAATGATTGGACTTCTTGCTTACACGGTTATTGGCGGCAACATCATTGGTTACCAATTGTACAGTTATATGCTCAAGCGTCATTCAGCAACTTTCGTTGCACTGGCTGGATTTTCAATGCCCATTTTTGTGTATTTGCTTGGCTGGCTCGTTGTTGGTGAAGCACTGTACCCAAGCTTTATTTTGGCATGCATTTTAACATTTGCTGGCGCATTTATTTTTTATCAAGACGAACTCAAAGCGCAGAGGGCGCGAGAAAAATGAACACGTGTGGAAAATTATTTATCATTAGTGCGCCGTCAGGTGGTGGCAAAACAACGATTGTAACGCGTGCAATCAAAAAATTATGTCAAACACATAACATTGAACGCATCATTACGTACACAACACGTCCAGCACGCCGAACTGATCGACACGGCATTGATTATCACTTTATCAGTGAACAAGAGTTTCAAGAACGCATTGCACAAAACTTTTTTCTTGAGTGGAGTGGCGCATATCAGGCATGTTATGGAACACCACGCCGTATTCTTGATGACATCAAACAAAATAAGTCATATGTTGCCATTGTCGATCGTGCGGGCGTTCAATCACTCACCCACGCATATCCAGCTGCCATTGCCATTTGGCTTGATGTTCCATCGTTAAGCGTACTTGAAAAGCGCTTGCGTTGCAGAAACACAGAAACACCTGAACAATGCGCAACACGCTTGCGCTTAGCAGAACAAGAGCTTGCAAGCGAACGCACCAACCCCATCTATAAATATCGCATTCTTAACGATGATCTTGAAAAAACGGTCAGTGAACTTACACGCATTTTATACGCTGAACTTGCCATTCAAGATGCCACTATTTTTTCAAGTGCGCGATCGACCTGATTCCAACCAAACACGGTAATACCGCGGAAAACATGTTTTTGCACGCCTGCATAAATCACACGTGCATGCGCTGGCGAAACGCAGATGATACACATCTCATTTGGACAAATTATATAGTGGACTTTATGATTTGTCCAAATGAAGAATATTTATTGCAAATTATGAAATAATTTTAGTATGCTCAAAGTGATCACAAGAAGGGGGACCATGAAAAAAATCCTTTTGTGCATACTCATATGCAGTGCGCAAGCAAGTTGCGCACGCGCATATCCAAAAAGCATTTCATCATCAGAAACATTTTATCGTATTTTGCAGCCACAAGTGCGTGACCAGCTCGCACTTACCGCGGTGTTGTTTTTTGATAGCAGCATAACACGCATACCCAAAGATATGACCAAAGATGAACGCGCTCAAGCGCGGCAAGCATCAATACGCATAAAAAAGCTCATCAAGCAGCAGCAATCAATGTTTAAAGCTGCTGGTAAAGCCATCCAAGAAGTTGACTTTCTTCTTGTTGATCTTGCGCGCAATGTACAACTTGCACAAACATATCAACTGACGCGCAATCCAGAAATTCGTTTATTTAGGTCAGGCAAGCCGGCACGTGAAAATGACAAACCCGCCAAGCTTACGGGAAATTTTGGCAATGATAAAATCATCGGCGAATCGCGCATTATAGATTTTGTAAACAATTATTTTGCTGATGATATTGAAACTATCATCAAAGCAAAGGCCAAAGCAGAATATGAACTTGCCAAAGCCCGCGCATCAGCACCTCGCGTCTACGCGGCCTGGGGCCCTTATTGGGGCTGGGGATGGGGCGGTGGATATTGGGGCGGACCTTATTGGGGATGGGGTGGTGGCTGCTGCTGGTAGCAGCAGCCCTGTACCGTTATATCAATCTTTTAATGACCAGGATGACCAATCGAACGGTTAACTGCATTGCGCACGTCTGGAATTGTCTGATTAGCTGTTTCGTGAATAATTTTATCAATTGCATCGTGCGACAACTCCGATCGTATCTTCGAAAGATAGTTTCGAATAAACACTTCACGCGCTTGGTCATCCGGCAACGAGCATTTAATTTTCCAATTAAACCGCCCTGAGCGGGTTAATGCTTGATCAAAGTTGACAGCATCAACATTGGTTGTAATCACCAACATAATATGTGCCATTTGATTTTTAGTTGCTGGACTGTCAAGAATTGATTGGATCACACCTTTTTGCTCTTCTGTCATGTGATGAGCCGAATCGTCAGCTGGAGAATCATTGGTAATTAGCGTAGAAAGGTCGTCAACATAAATGATTGCCAATTTTGCTTGCGAAGCGCGCGCTTGATTATAGGCATTGTCGAATAGTCGCGCTAAATTATCTCTAAAACTGTCCAAGCTCGAAGGACGCACCCTAAAAAATGCACTCGCATCGCACATTGGTATCTGATACGTTTTACTCAACAAAAAGGCCAAGGTTGACTTGCCAGTCCCGGGAGGTCCATGCAAAATAATCCCGCCAGGAGCGCGCCCGGCCATTATGATTTGTGCCAATTCACCTGTATCTTCTGACCGAACCGCAGCCAACCACTGATCAAGAGATTTGCGTAAATCGCCAATCTCCGCGGGCAGCCCGACCATGTCATCAAACGTCTCCAATGCATTTTCGGGACAAGGTATGAAGAATTGCCATGCAGTTGACGCATCTGGCACACGTGTCGCCGCACGCAATGCACGCTCAAACCCGTTTTTATGAAGTACGCTCAATTTCTCATTTACACCGCAATTAACAATAAGAGTAGTATTAAAAAAACTCCAACCTGCCTCTGGATTAAACCGCGCTTCAGGAGATAATAGTCCAAGAAATAAAAATTTATAACACGAATTAGCGGTATTGCTAGCAAGTGCTTCCGTTAACTCACGAAAAAGAAACGCGCTATCTCCTCTGGGCACTAATTTCTCAAACTCAGTTAAACACACAATTGCACATTTGGTCACCTCAGAACAAGATTGAGCACGCTCAATAATGTGATTAACATTTTTTTGCGCCCAGCCTTCCTGCGCACAGGCAATCAGCTCAGGCACAGAAATAACTAATACCGGCACGCGCGTTCGCTCGGCAAGTACCTGCACGACACGCATTTTTTGATCAATACTCGCAGTTCCTTCAAAAACAAGCGTACCATTAGTACACACCTTTCCCACATAGCTCGTCAAGAAGCGGCGCCAGATAATATCTTCAACCAAATCGCTTACAGCATAACGAGATCCATCATCAAGCACGCCTGCTTCGCACGCTAATCGATGATCTTGATGCACACGCACTAAATGCCAACGATCCCACCAGGTAGACATACCTTTAAGTGCAACACCCAAACCAGCAACGAGTGCGGCTATACGCCCAACAACTGGAAACTGAGAAGCTACCGCCGTATAAATTCCAACACCCCCCAAACCAAGTCCACCAACCAGGGGAATTCCCAAGCGCACCCCCTGCGCAGATGAATTACCGCCAGTCACGCATGTAGCAAGCTGACTCAACTTTGAACTTTGCCATACTTTACTTAATTCATTGGCACCAACAGCACTTGCCACAGAACCCAAAATTGAATTACAAACCTTACCGAGAGCACCGGCAACATTTTTTGAGGACTCACGCGCAACACGTGCTGCAGCAGCTGTTGCAAGACGGGCTGCTGGTGAAGTATCACAAGATTGCATGTCTAATAATTCTTCAATCTGCTGATCGGCTGTTTGACCAGCTATGATGGCTGGCAAAACATAACCGAGTAATCGCCCCCCCCATCCGAATGGTCCAGATACTTGCGTAAAAGGACTAATAGCGACTGACGCTGGCGCACGAGCAAGCATTGCAGGATGGTACGATGGCATTACAAGCCCGGCAGCTGGACCAATAGACATTGGACGCACGGTCTGC
>CAYSPS010000007.1:29437-34113 GCA_964432975.1 uncultured Pseudomonadota bacterium
AGGCTTGCATGCGCGCGCTGCAGATTGCGCCGAAGAATTATCTTGATCCATCGCCAAAAGAAAAGAACCGCACAAACACGCCATACAAAGAGCGCTTATTCGACGAACAAAAACCATAGAACCCCCACTTCCCCCAATAAATTTTTGCCAATTTAATAGAAAAATCTTAAATTTAAGATACAAAAAATAGTAAAAAATGTCAAACAGGAATGAATAGCAAGGATCAGCTTGTCTTTCGTTGTCGGTCTGCTACGTTAAAATCAATCGTTTCTTAAGCGATAGGATTTTTATGGCTTGTTCTTTTACATTGTCTCGAAAACCATTGTTAGAAAATGCATCTGATGCATATGCACTGTTGGCAACCAGCGACACCGCGCTGGAATCGCAAATAGCGCCTTTTGAAAAATTATTTCCAGCCCTTGTTGCCTATTGTGCACAGCAAAAATTTACCGCCAAAACTGGCACGCTCATACATATTCCTGTGGCACAAAAAAACACCATAAAACATCTGATTGTCGCCGGGCTTGGCGATAATCATGATTCTTTGGCAGTGTGCATGGAGCACTATCGCCGCGCCATTGCGCATATCGTGCGCATTATGCAAAATAACAAAATTACGTCAGTAACACTTGCACTTCCTAAAACATCATGGTGTTCAAGCGATGAACGCTTGGCACATGAAACAGCCGTCAGCGCACTGATGGCTCATTATACGTTTGATACGTTCAAAACTGATCAAAAAAATGCTGACCTTACCATCACGCTCGCATACGCACGCCATGATGCCAAGAAACTCGCCACAGGCATTACACGTGGCGTCATTGTTGGCAACGCCGTGAATAATGCGCGCGAATGGGTCAATATGCCGGCAAATATGCTGACGCCAGAAGACCTTGCCGCACAAACCAAACAACTGTGTGCGGCACACGATTTGACGTGCACGGTTTTTGATGAGAAAAAAATTGAACAACTGGGGATGGGGGGATTACTGGCCGTTGCACGCGGATCGGCGCGTAAGCCACGGTTTGTAACCATTGAATATAGATGCGCGAACAAAAAAGCACCAACGCTTTGTTTCGTCGGCAAGGGCATAACCTTTGACTCAGGTGGCCTGAGCCTGAAACCAGCGTCCGGCATGGAAACCATGAAAGACGATATGGCCGGTGCAAGCGCTGTTATTAACACAATGATCGCACTTGCTCAGCTCAAGCCAGTCGTCAACATTATTGCGCTCACGCCGTTGACTGAAAACATGCCAGGTAGTAATGCAAGTAAGCCTGGAGATATCGTTCATGTATACAATGGAAAAACAGTAGAAATAAAAAATACCGATGCCGAGGGCAGACTCATTTTAGCAGGTGCGTTAGCTTATGCGGTTAAACACCATCCATCTGATGCGCTTATTGATTTGGCAACTCTCACTGGAGCTTGCTTGCGCGCTGTTGGGCCATTCTTTAGCGGACTTTTGAGCACAAACGAAGATTTAGTTACAAAAATTCAGAAAGCTGCAGATATATCCGGTGATACAGTTTGGCGATTACCATTAACACAAGATTACCAAAAAGCCGTTGAATCCTGTGCGGCTGACGTATGCAACATCAGCAAAACACAATATCTTTCTGGTGCAACAACGGCAGCGGTATTTCTCCAACATTTTGTTGATGGGGCAATCTGGGCCCATATTGATTTAGCAGCAGCCTTTGACGTTCCCGATCTGCCATATTACAGAAGTGAACATGCAACAGGAGCTGGCGTGCGACTTTTGGTACAATTAGCCATGAACTGGCAAAATTAGACAAAATCTGGTGGTTGTTGAGCCAATGCATCTAATATCGCTTCGATTTCCTCTGGCGTTTTGTGCAGCCATGGCAAATCAGGATCAATCACGGGTTGTTGTGTTAATATCAACCAACCACAAAACCATGCGCAAAAAAGAAAGATTTTTTTCATGATATCCCCCTACCCCTTGGTGTCAGTATGACACAGGCAATTTTTCAGGAACAAGAACCTCATTCATCACAGATACAATTAGCCGATACACCGATTGGCATCTGGGGTTATGGCATTGGCGGCAAAGCAATTGCAGATTTTGTCGCTGCCCGCGGTGCCCACGTCATGGTATTTGATGCGCGCACGTTCAGCGAACAAGAACGTATCCACCTTGACACGTGTCATGCACACGTGTGTACATCGCTTGAAGAGTTTTTTCAAAAAAGTGCTTTTATCATTCCGAGCGCTGGTGTCGATTTGCGCGCACATGCTGCTCGCAAAAAACAATTTATCAGCGAGCTGGATTTGTTCGGTTCATTTTTTCATAAACCAATTATTGCCGTCACGGGCAGTATTGGCAAAACAACCGTTACCACGCTCATTGGCGAACTGTTAAAACATGCCGGCAAACACGTGCTGGTTGGTGGCAACATCGGCATACCCATGTGCTCGCTTATTGAACAACAAGCACCAATTGATTATGCCGTTATTGAAGTCTCAAGTTTCCAACTAGAATCATGCCAGTCATTTGCACCACATGTTGGTGTGTGGACCAATTTTTATCCAAATCATCTTGATCGGCATACGTGCATAGACGAATATTTTGCCGCCAAAAGCGCTCTTTTTGCGCATCAGCAGATAACAGATTGGGCGCTTCTGCCTGCAGATGTTTACAAAAATCTGCAGAAAATACGACCTTTCACACAAAACTGTCTCATTTTTCCTGAAAATACCCCACCGGCGTGGCATAATTTTATACACCGGCAGCAGGGGTTCGCTGTTAATTGGATATGCGCTCTGAGTGTTCTGCAAGCATTCAACCTTGAAATTCCTGAGGTAACCACGCAATTTTCCTGCACAATTGAACATCGCTTAGAGCTGGTTGACACCATTAACAACGTCTCTTTTTATAACGATTCAAAAGCAACAATCGCCCAGGCAACGCTAGCAGCTGTGACACGTTTGCAGCCACATCCAATTATTTTGCTCTTGGGAGGCCTGAGCAAAGGCGTTGACCGTCAACCATTGGTGCAGGCACTGCGTACCCAGGTAGATCGCGTTATTTGTTTTGGTGCAGAAGCCGAAAAATTGGCAAACTGGTGTGCGCAAGAAAATATCCCATATACTATGTGTGTGCACTTTGACGAAATCGTCGTTTTAGCGTATACTTATGCTATCCAAAAAAGTGATAGCGTAGTGGTACTTTCTCCAGGGGGATCCAGTTTCGATTTATTCAAAAATTACCAAGAGCGCGGCATGCGCTTTAAACACTTGGTACAAAAATTAAAGGAATCCGTATGATTATGCGTATGTGGTGGAGAGTGGGGGTTATTTTCGGTTGTGTCTCATCTTTGGTGAGCAACTCACCAATAAATAATGTGCAATTACAAAATATTTCCAACATCATTGATGTTGCCATTATTGGTTCAGGCCCTGCGGGCTGTTCAGCAGCATTGCAGTGTGCTCATCTGGGCTTGAGTCCTGTTATGTTTGAAGGCGAACTGCCTGGTGGGCTTATTAGCGAAACCAATTTTGTTGAAAATTGGGCGGGAATGAAACGCGCATGCGGCATGGAGCTTATGGCTGATCAGCGTGAACAAGCAATTAAAGCTGGTGCACAAACAAGTTCGGCAAGCATCGTCCGTCTTGACTGTAGCCAATGGCCGTTTGTGCTAACTACCAATGAAGATACAACGATACGGACATATGCCGTCATTTTAGCTACCGGCGCACGTCCTCGAATGCTCAACATTGCTGGAGAAAAAGAATTATGGGGACATGGCGTCAGCGCATGTGCTGTATGCGATGCACCATTGTATGCAAATAAAGACGTTATTGTTGTCGGCGGTGGCGACAGTGCTTTAGAACAAGCAACGCATTTAGCGCAATTTGCACAAAAAGTTACCATTGTAGCACGCGCACGGACGTTACGTGCAGCATTACCAAAACAAGAAAAAATCACCCGCAGCAGCAAAATTACTCCTTTATTTAATACGGTTATTACTCGTATTAATGGCACGCCAGAAACCGGGGTTACTTCTGTTGATGTGCTCAATACAAAAACAAAATGCGTAACAAATCTGCCTATCGACGGCGTCTTTTTGGCCATTGGACATATACCAAACACAGATTTGTGCGTCAAACAAGCACAATTGTACAAAGACGGCCGCATCATATGCCAAGACCGCAGTCAAAAAACATCGGTACCGGGGCTTTTTGCTGCTGGTGACGTTGAAAGTGAATACCGTCAAGCGGCATGCGCAGCTGGTGCAGGATGCGCAGCGGCAATTGATGCATACCACTTTTTGTGCGCACGCGATTTAAGTCCAATGACGCTCAAAAAATTGCGAACAAAAAATTAGTAAAAGCATGAATCAATTTATACAAAAACTTCTTTTGGCACTCCCGTGCCCGAAGTGGCCTTACGCAGGCCAAGCGCCAAGGATCGTTTCGCAACGACCCTTGGATCCCATGCGCCAGGGGATTGCCCCTGGACCCCAAACGCTTGTAAGGTGGCCATTCGCCTTCGGCTCAGACCACACATCAAGCGTGAAGGATGAACACGAATATCAAGACATTCATGGCTCGATGCTTTGCATCATTTCTTGCAAAATGATAGACACTCGCCACGAACACGACTTAACAAAATTAAATCATTCCGTTCGCCCCGAGTGTTCAGCAAAATC
>CAYSPS010000008.1:0-478 GCA_964432975.1 uncultured Pseudomonadota bacterium
TTTTTGTTTAAAAGTCAATCTGGTTCAGATCTTTCAAACTTTTGCGGAAGTCCTGAAAAAAAGAACTCTGCATTAGGGTGGTGGTACCACTCTGGTAACCAAAAGGAAGTTCTATGATTTGTAATTGTCCATCCGGCGGTTGTATTTGTCAAAGTTGTGCAATGCCCATGAAAGATCGCAAAGAATACGGCACCAACACCGATAAATCACAAAATTGCGACTTTTGCTTCTTTTGCTATCGCGAAGGCAAATTTCTTAATCCAACAATCACACTTGAACAAATGATTGCTAAAGCTACCGAAATGATGAAAAAGAAAAATATATCACAAGCAAGCATTGATCAAGTCAAAGCGCTTTTGCCAACGCTCAAACGCTGGACAAAAGTCTAACAGTTTTAAAAACTGACATTGCCCTTAACAAAAAAACCAACCATGCTCAACGCGGTGTTTCCACAACCAAATTCAGCAAGAATGCCGGC
>CAYSPS010000008.1:488-7800 GCA_964432975.1 uncultured Pseudomonadota bacterium
GTGAGCGCACGTTCAACAAAGTTATAGCCAACGTAGCCAAAAAAGGTGCTTGAATATGTGCGCGGGTGTTGAGCACAACACACATCTAGATTTCCTGAATAGAGTGCATGGCGTTTAATATTTTCTAAAGTCGCGGCTACAGCTGTTTGTTGATAAGCAATGTTTGTTGTTGCTTTATCAGCAATGTATTCATTCCAAGAAGGATTATCATCAACATCCTTAAGTGCATAATAATCAGAACTCGTACTTATTTGTGTATTTTGTGGACAGACAGATTCTTTGCTGCGCCACCAAAAATTATAGCCAGCAGTCAAATCAACGTGCTCTTTACGCATTTGCGCAATCGCAGTAAGTTCCAACATATCAGCACTTACATAAACACGACGATTTAAAATATTTGCAGCACGCTCGGCACCTAAAAAATTGCCAGCGCTATCGTAGTGATTAAGCAATAACCAATAATTAAATGCAGTAGTATTTCCCACATTGAAACTTAAGAGGCGCTTATTAATTGCCTGCGTCAAATGTAATAAACGCACATCACCATAAAGTGTTATCTTTTTTTCATTCTTTGCATGAAAAAGCTCATATTGTCCACGAAGCAAAATACCAACTTGTCCACAACACTGTGAACCAATCATCGGTGCAATGATATATGTATTATTTTCATTGGCAGACGGCACGCCAGTAGGGATTGCACCAATCAGCGCAACGCCAACATTACCGCGTGAAAAGCGATAAAAATCATAGCCAATCTCAAAATGAATATCAGAGAGTCCCCACCGCGTTTGTGCACAAGGACAAATACGACCGGCGCACAGAGCTGGAATTTGACCAAAACCAGTACTGTCGTTAAGCGCATATGCAATATCACGATACACAACCGGAACAGTTATTCCAGATGGTGCAGTAAGCCCATCAAGATAATTTGGTGCACCTGGTTGGCTTGTATATGACTGTATACACGAACTCCAGCATGAACGAACAAATGGGAAACGCACTCGCGCCCACGCTCCTTGCACCCAATGATCAAGTCCAGCAAAAAAATCTAAATCAGCAATAAACTCGCTCACACACGGATTAAGCACAGCATTTCCCTGAAAATTTTGCGCCAATCCAACGTGTTGATTTTGTACATCAATTGAAGTATTTACAACACCAACAACCAGAGGTCCGTATTGTGTAAAAAAATATTTGCCGAGTTCAAATGCATCAAAATTTCGGCGATACCCAAGCGCAACATCAACCAAAAGATAGGTTTCGTCATTATCGACGCGATGCGTTTTATCAACAGTTCCCATGAGTACCCAGGCTTGATTATTTCCTTGCGGCCGCTGACTAAAATGGGTCATGGAATACGCATTGTTCTGACTACAACAATAGCATCCTCCACACGAGCTGCCACACGTAGCACACAATGAATTGAGTAAAAATATAAAGATAAAAAACATAAACACGCGCCGCGCGCTGTTCATACTCACCCTTTAGCTTTTACACGCACTCCTTAATCCCTATCCAATGCTTGGCTTATCCTACTTAAAAAGCACCGTGCAGGCAAGAAAAAGTTTCTCCATCAAATGAGCCAAGCTCGGAAAAATTTCCGAGCTTGGCTGAGTTACTAGTTTATCGTGTCAACTACTTCAGATTAGAAGCAGAATCCACCTTTAAGGTAGACACCCCATAGTCTTAAAGCAGTATTCTTCGCACCAAGATCAACCTTACCAATTAAGCCGATGTAAGGCTTCCAGTCAACATCTTCCCAGTTATAGCCGATGTTGCCAAAAATGGTATTGCTGATGTATTTTGGATGCGCAGCTGGGCACAGATTAATTCTTCCACAGCATGCTGTTGCACTGCAGGTTGAGAAGTCGATGGCGTTAGCTTGAACTGTTGTTGCATCAACCGTGGTAATTGCCGTTCCGGTTGAATTAATATTACTGTCTGTTGGGCTGTAGAATCCAGCATCAGTTGTGCCATCAGGTTGATATACTGGCAAATCGCCCTTGATTACGTAGTAGTACGAACCGCATGGGCAGCACATATTGCAGATGCAGAGATTTTCAGCTGAACGACCAAAGAAGTTATAGCCTAATGCGCCGACAAAGCCACCGTTGTGATATTGGAACATAACAGTGATTTGACCTTCACACAAAGCCTTGTTGTACTTGACGCGTGCCTTGAGCAAGTTGGCGGCACGTTCTAAACCAGCATATGTAGCTGTTGTTCCGCTGACTGTGTACTTCTTGAGTAATAAGTATTGGTTGAATAACGTATTACAGCATGGTGTGCAAGCCGTTGTACCAGCATTCAAGCCAAGAAGACGTGTCGTTTGACCGTTAAAGACACCATATGCACGGCCATCTAAGTACATGTCAATGCGTTCGTTTTCATCACGATCCCACAACATGTATTGACCGCGCAAGACACCACCAACTTTCCAAGCATGTTGTCCACCAACACTTGGATCAAAGATGAACAAGTCGCAACAACAGTTATTCTTTGCAAGTTGGTTTGCAACAGGGAATACTACGTCAAGTGCCAAACCAAGTGAACCACGTTCACGACGTACAAAGTCATAACCTAATGCTAAGCGAATACCATCAAGACCATTGGCAGTACGACGGCAGTTAACCATCTTACCAGCGGTCAAACGAGGCGCATCACCAAAGCTACAATTGCCCAACAAGGCGCTTGAAAGTGCACAGCAACCGCTGTAAACGAGTGGAATTGCGTTCCCCTTGGTATCAACAACATAAGTATCTTGACAAGTGGTTGTATCAGAACAATACGAATAATAAGTTCCGCCCGCAGCGGTGACCGATGTTCCTAGACCAGCATTCCAACGTGTGTGAACAAATGGGAAGCGTAATTGGGTCCAGAGACCTTGTACAAATTCATCCCATGCTAAATAAAGATCAAAGTCGGCGATGAAATCGGCATATTTAGGACAGAGCCATGCACAACCGGTAAATGTTGCTGACAAACCAAGGTCTGATGCACGCACATCAGCAAAAGCAGTTTGTCCTGATGCAGCATTTGAACCCACCGTCATCTTGCCATTTCGATTAAGGAAGTATGATGACAAGCGATATTGATTAAAGTTTTGTTGCCATCCCAATGTAACCGCGAAATCGCCATAGAACTCTTCGCGATCAAATTGGTGACGTTTGTCGGCTGTCAACGACATAACAGCGTATTCATTGGAGCCTTGTTCACGTTGTGTGAACCATGTTTTACCATAGTCACAATAGCAGCAATTTTGGCAACATGCGCAACAGTCACTGCAGCTCGAGCAACCGCAACAGTCACTGCAGCTTGTGCAGCATGTGCCTGTACACGAGTTGCAACCGCTGCAACAGCTGTTAGAAGTGCCACACCCACTGGTGCCACAGCACGCAACTAATGATGCAACCGACAGCGCTAATACGCTGAGCTGCAACATATTCTTTACGAGAGATTTCATAATATCGTACTCCTTTTAGGATTCACTTGTAGTTTTAATGAGGGAAAAAATCACACAACACCTTGTGTAGTAAACATTTGCTAATCTCGTATCGGCCCTCCTTTCGCTCAACTGTCACGATCGTTTGTACAAATTAAATACCATTAACTAAAGTCTCATACGCATTATCACGACATTACTTTTATCAAAACGCTAATACATTTCACAGACCAAGTCAACCGTCTTGCCTCACATAGTCGTGCATTAAGCACCCTCCATTATACGCACGAGAAAAAATAGTTGTAAAGAGTTAATAATTAAAAGACATCGCCCAATCGTTTTTTTGTGAAAAAATATATGGTTTTACACTTTTATTTTTCACTTATTTCTCAATCAAATAATTTTATGGCACTATCGTAGTAATCGACGTTATCATAAGGTTTGTATTCAGGACTCACAAACACGAGCGAAAATTTTTGAAATAATTTTTCAAAAACTAAGACAGGGAGAATCTTGTGAATATATTTTATAGACTCAAAAAATTTTTACGCACAAACGCAAATATGGTATTTGCCGGCGTGTGTATATTCATGGGCGCTATTCTTGCTTACACTCTTATACGTTACAGTGCACATAGTTCATCGCTTTTTTATTTTGACAACACGCTACACATTTCAATTGCTCAGTGGTTGGCCAATTCGTACACAGCGCTCGCATTTCTTTTTTTTGGCATGAGCACATTTTTGTTGCCATGCTTCCTGTTTTACAGCGCATCCATATGCGCAATAAAAAGACTATGGGCACATGAATGGGACCGCTGGCTTGCAAGTATTCTTTTCTTAGTAAATACCAGCTTTATTGGCGCACTGATGCCGACATTTCACTGGCGCGCAACACGCCTTGACGGTGGAATACTGGGAACATGGTTTGCGCACCATTGCACACCAATGCACCCTCACGTGCAATGGATCATTGCAGGCATGATAACATTTGCATGTTTAATTATTATTACGCGCATGAAAATACTTCTCCCTTTCGCTTACGCGTGGCGCTTGTTTGGTGCATGGATTACACGTATACATTTTGGTACACGTATCATGTACACAAGTATTAACCTATGTTTTTGGTGTGCACGGCAAGCGCACAGATTTATAACATGGTGTGTACAAATTGTGTATCCATCAACATGGCAACACGATCAACAATTAGGATTAACGGTAGAACAACAAGAAGAACTTATTTCATTGCGCGACATTGTACATGACGTGTTTTGGAAACATGAAAAACAAAAAAACATTTCACAAAAACATGTTTCTCATGACTTAAACCTAGGTTATGAGCTCCCCAAACTTACGACGCATGCAACACACATAAACAACTTTGATGAAATCTCTCAAAAAGAATTACAAGAACAGGCCCATATACTTGAACAAAAACTTTTGCACTTTAACATTCAAGGAACCATCAGTGCAATCAAGGTTGGTCCGGTACTTACATGTTTTGAATACAAACCAGCAATTGATACAAAACTGAGTCGCATTAGTGCGTTGGAGGATGATCTTGCGCTTGCATTACAAGCAACTTCAGTGCGCGTTGTTGCACCAATCCCAGGAACTGATACCGTCGGATTTGAAGTCGCCCATAACAAAAGGCGGACCGTGTTATGTTCGCAGGTAATGCAACACGAGCAATACCAACAATGTCAATATGAGTTGCCGCTCATTATTGGTGTTGATATCATTGGCAATCCAATCATTGACGATCTCACAAAAATGCCCCATTTACTCATTGCCGGCTCAACAGGATCTGGTAAATCGGTGTTACTCAATACAATGCTCGTATCATTGTTGTGTAAAAAAACACCAGATGAACTATCGATTATCTTGATTGATCCAAAAAGACTTGAATTTGCAGCATATGCAGACATTTCACATCTGCTGTTTCCAATTATCAACACGGCAGATCGTGCAGTTACTATTTTACAATGGCTCACAAACACGATGAACTCACGCTATGAACAATTAGCAAAGATCAACGCCAGAAATATTGCAGATTTTCATGCGCAGGGCGGCTTGACCGCACGTATGAGTATGCCATACATTATTGTCGTCATTGACGAGCTTGCTGATCTCATGATTAGTGCTGGCAAGCATGTTGAATCAGCGCTAACGCGCGTTGCACAAATGGCGCGTGCAGCTGGCATACATTTGATTGTCGCCACACAACGACCATCTGTTGATATTATTACGGGCATCATCAAAGCAAACTTTCCAACCCGCATTGCATTGCGTGTTGCAAGCGCCATTGATTCGCGCACTATCATCGATGTTAATGGCGCAGAAAAGCTTCTTGGACGCGGCGACCTATTAATGATCAATAGTCAAAGTCCTCAATTACAACGAGCGCATGCAACATATGTAAGCGATTCAGAAATTCTGCACGTTGTACAACATATTAAACGTGAACGCAAAACACATTATATTTCTGAAGAACTTCTTTCACCATCGATACGCATAAGTTCAATTGACCCAGAAGATCAATATTTATACAAAGAAATTCTTGAGTGGCTCAAAGACGTTGATGAAGTATCAATTTCCCTCCTTCAACGACGCTTTAGAATAGGTTATAATAGATCAGCACGGCTCATCCAGACCCTTGAACAACAAGGAAAAATTATCTCACATGATGGCGAAAAAACACGAAGAGTGGTGCGATCAGAATAAATAAAGAGTGTCCTTGACAAATGTGCAAAAAAAGATGAAGGTTTTCACATGTTAAGCGGGATCTTGACGACATATATCGAGAGAAAGTGATGATTAATAAAAAATTTATTATGAGTGCGCTTCCAAACGCTCGCATTCTTTATGACACTATTCCTGCATACTTACGAATTTCGATTGATACACGCACGCTACAAACAGGCGATGTTTTTGTTGCCTGTCCAGGAAGTACTTGTGACGGCCACTCATTTCTTGCACAAGCGTATGCTAACGGCGCGGCAGGTGTTATTATTCAACATGATAAAGAACACCTGCTTAACGTAATTGATAAAAGCATTTTACAAAAAAGTTTTATTATCAGCGTTCCAGACACATATCAGGCGCTTTACAACTTGGCTGCTGCCTGGCGCGCCAGCTTTACTTATCCAGTAATCGGCATCACAGGATCAATTGGCAAAACATCAACGCGTGAAATTATTTGCAATATGCTGCGAACCGCACAACGTCCTTTTGTAGCAGCCACAGAAAATTATAACAGTCTCATCGGACTTGCTATAAGTATTCTCAACATGCGTGCTGAGCATACAGTAGCAGTTTTTGAAGTTGGCATTAGCAAACGAGGAGAAATGGGCCAAGCTGCTGACATGCTCAAGCCAACAATTGCAGCTATCACCAATATCGGCCATAGCCACATGGAAGGGCTCGGTTCTTTGACCGATATTGCAGCGGAAAAACGCGATTTGTTTAGACATTTCAAACCAGAAAACATTGGTGTCGTTAATGGTGATCAACCGATTTTAGCTCATATTGGCTACACACACCCCATTATTAAGTTTGGTGCAAAATCTACAAATCAAATTCAAGCACGTAAAATTCGTATCAATAGTGACCACAGCACATTTGTCTTGAAACTCTATAAGAATAAATATGCACTCCGTGTAAATGCATGCCATGAAGGGCGCATTTACAACACGCTTGCAGCTGCTGGAGTTTGCTGTGCACTTGGCCTTGATCAGGAACACATTGCTCAAGGTGCCCAGATATCGCTGATTATCAAAAGTCGCTTTGAACAATTACCCCTTAAAAACCATGACGGCTTTATTATCAATGATTGTTATATTTTCATACTTATTTTTCTGCCAAATTTTTG
>CAYSPS010000008.1:7810-22546 GCA_964432975.1 uncultured Pseudomonadota bacterium
AATGCAAGCCCTGAAAGTATGCGTGCTGCAATAATTGCTCTAGAACATATTAAAACACAAGCATACAAAGTCGCTGTATTAGGCGATATGCTTGAATTGGGTGTTGATAGCGCCTTTTGGCACCGTCAAGTTGGTCGTGCACTGCGCAAAGCACCATCAATACAAGAAGTTGTACTCATTGGCGCCAACATGAGTGGCGCGCAAATTTTGATTCCGGCGGGCATCAAAACAACCTGCACCCCTTCGCCTACTGAAGCACTCTCATATCTCAAAACGCTCAAAGAACCAGAAAAACTTATTTTGGTAAAAGCGTCACATGGTATACACCTTGAAACTATTGTCGATGCGCTTGCACAACCATCAATTTCATTTGCTGGTGCAAAACGTGTCCATGATGATGCATTCAAAGACGTGGCACCAGCAAAAAACATTCGCACTACCTCATGAGCACCACGTCGTATCACAAACCAGTTCTTGTAAATGAAGTTGTTCAATATCTGGATATAAAGCCAGGTGGCATGTATATTGATGCAACATTTGGTGGCGGTGGGCACTCTCGCGCAATTCTTAATGCGCAACCAACTGCAAAAGTTTTTGCCATTGATTGGGATCAACATGCACTGCAACAAAATGCTTTGGCATTAGAACAAGAATTTGGCACCAGATTTTCATATGTATGGGGAAATTTTGCGCATATTCATCGCCTCGTACAACAACATATCAAAGATGTAGATGGCATTTTGGCAGATTTCGGCACATCACAAGATCAACTTATCAACCGTGCCGGGTTTTCCTGGAACATTGATACACCACTTGATATGCGCATGTCACCTGCGCATCAAAAAATCACTGCTCAACAGCTTCTGAACCATGCATCAACACAAGAACTCGCTGAAATTTTTATTACATATGGCCAGGAACCCTTTGCGCGAGCAATCGCTCGCGCGATTGTGCAGCAACGCACACAAGAACCAATTACACACACCGCTCAACTTGCACAACTTATTGAACACATCGTAAGCAAAAAACGTAAATATTCAGAATTACATCCAGCAACACGCGTGTTTCAAGCACTGCGTATCTACATCAACAAGGAATTGGAAAACATACAAGCGTTTTTAGCAAACGCTCTACAGATCGTTAAACCTGGTGGCACTATTGTTTGTATTAGTTTTCATTCACTTGAAGATCGCTTGGTCAAAAGATTTTTTATTGAGCATCCATGCTGCACCACCACCAAGGGTGTACACATTTTAACACCGCAGGTCATCACAGCGAGCCAACAAGAGTGTGAAATAAACCGCGCAGCACGTTCGGCGCGACTGCGCGCGGCACGTGTCTGCTAATTTTTTACAATAAAGGCTTAATTGCTCGGTCTGATGAAATTTTTACATAAGTCATAAAAATATTTCGCTTCTTGCGCAGGATTTTCAGCCTGTGTAACAGAACTACCAACAATAATTCCGTTGGGTTTGAGTTTTAATATTTCTTGTACATTCGCACGTGTAATCGTTGCAGCAATAAAAATTGGCAGTTGCGTATTGCCGCGTACCAAATCCCATTGATCCAAAAAAGCAAGCGACGCACCTTCGTCATGCGGTTTGTGCATAAGCAAAGATTGCACATTAAGCCCCTCAGCATCCATAGCTAATTGCCCTGGTGCAGCAACATCGATCATATCGGCACACACATTTACATTATGTTGCTTAGCTGTCTGAACAACCGTGTACAATACGTGGCGACTTGTACCGCCCATAACTGTCACCCAATCGGCCCCCGCATGTGCAACTATCTCAGTAATCTGTTCACCACGATCGATCATTTTAGTATCAGCAACCAACGTCTTGCGCGCAAATGCTTTACGAAACGCTTGAATCGCCTCTATGCCATACTGAACAAGGGTCAGTGTTCCAATTTCAAATTGATCACAAAAGGCATCAACTTCACGTGCCACTGTCAAAGCGTGCTCTAAATCAAGCATGTCAAACGAAATCTGTAATTTCATAAAAATACAACCTCTCACGATTTCTATTATTTGTAAGACTGGCTTAAATCATCATCAGGAACTAACTCGTGCATTTGTGAGTCTAAATAAGATTGCAAAATAATGGCGGCCGCTACTTCATGCTCATAATTCTTATCACGCTTTATTTTATGCGCCACTAATGTACGCGCTTGTTTGCTTGTCAACCGTTCGTCCCACCACACCCACCGTATCTGCGGAAACTTCTGTGCCAGCACAGTTTGCAATGCCACCACTTTGCGCGTTTGCTCACTTTCAGTCCCCCGCAATGTTTTTGGCTTGCCAATCACAATAGTGTTCGTCTGGTACTCTCCCACTAACTGCGTAATAAGCGAAGTTAATTGTGACGTTAAAACACTTTTATACGGTGCCGCAAGGATACTCAAATCATCCGCATATGCCACGCCTGTGTGTACATCACCAATATCAAGTGCTATAATTTTCATAATCTTACTCTGACATAAGTTTTAATCTAAATAAAGAAAAATCTGTTACCCGCGTGCGCGCAAGGAGCACAAATGATCTACCGTGTGAGCAGCCACACAGATAATGTTGGACCAGGCTCAACATATGTGGTAATTGTTGGAACACATGAAAATGGCATTAATTTTATTCCACAGGCAATCGAACGTGGTGCAACTACCGTTGTTATTCCCGCAACAACATCTTTAAGCCATGATATTATTGCGCTCTGCAAACAAAAAAATATTACCGTGCTACGCGAAGAAGATACTCGTCGCGCACTTGCATATTATGCTACACGCGCATATGACGAACCTGCAAAAAAATTGCGTATTATCGGCGTTACCGGCACCGATGGCAAAACTACAAGCGCATATCTTGTATATCACATTTTACAACAAGCAGGTTATTCAACGGCACTTTTAAGCGGCGTTGATATTTTTTTAAACAACGAAAAATCAAGCGCACAACTGACCACGGCAAAACCAGATTTTTTACATTATTTTTTCGATCAATGTATACAAAAAAATATCACTCACGTTGTCATTGAAGTATCTGCTCAATCGTACACGCTTCACCGTGTTGAAGGTATTGAATTTGCCGGGCTCATATTCACAAACTTGGCAAAGGAACATGGCGAATTTTACAAAACGATCGATGATTATTTTGACGCTAAATGTGAAATCTTGCGTCAGGGCACACCACATGCACCACTCATTATTCATGACAACAATGAGTGGAGTCAGAAAGTATATGAGCGCTTTCCTCATGCCCAAATCTGCGGTATTGCAAAAACAGCAGATTATCAAGTACGTATCGAACATGAATCACTTGAACAACAAACAATCTCTGTGCATCTGCGTGGTACTCATACCTGGCACACTGTAACCTCGCCACTTACTGGAAGTTATAATGCGTACAATATCATTGGCGCGATTGGATTAACGCATGCTCTTGGAATTTCATTTAACAATATCCGTAAAGCAGTAGAAACTTTTGCCGGCGTACCCGGAAGATTGCAAAAATTTACTTTGGCAAATGGTGCACGTGCAATTGTTGATTATGCACATACACCACAAGCATTTAATGCTGTTTTGCCACATATACGTCGTCATACAAAAAATAAAATGACTCTTATTTTTGGCCTGGGTGGAGGCAAAGATGCACAAAAGCGCCCACTCATGGGACAAGTTGCTGCTCAGTACGCAGATCATATTATTTTAAGCAACGATAACCCACGTCATGAAGACCCATTCACCATTATGGATATGATCATGGCAAACTTAACGCCAAGCGAACGAAAAAAATTTACACGCGAACCAGATCGCAAACGAGCATTTGAACTTGCATATCAACAAGCTAGCGCCGGAGACACTATTGCGCTCTTGGGTATGGGTGCTGAAGAAACACAAATTATTGGAACACGGCGTATAGCATATTCCGATATTGCCGTTATACGCGCATTTATGTAATTTGGTTTATACTGATTTTTTTACTGCAAATGTAGTGTATCGTCGCAGGAATCGACGTAAGCTGCTCGCACTCTTCATCGCTAATCTCCACCATAAATGCGTCCTCAAGTTTGAGCACAATTTCAAACATATCAAGCACATCAACACCAAGCTCCTGGTATGTTTCGGTACCAGCAATATTGGTTACTTGCTTCTTAAGCACTTCAGCCACAGTCGAAATAACTTGAACTGCAATAACTTTTTCATCCATGTAATAATTCCCTTAAATCACACCGCTGTACAAATTGTACAATGGGTTTATCTTCAATGAATTTTCTAATTATCGCCAAAGATGCGTGATTTGGGCCAATTTGTAAAAAATGATCATACACATGCAAACTACGCATAATACGAGGAATATTAATTGGTTCTTGCACGAATCTAATAAGTGAACTCTTTTCAAGTTGTTGCCCAACACGAACCAAAACACCTTCTTGTGTTATAATATTAAACTGCAGTGGGTGACAGTCAATTTTGGCTAAGTATGCGCTTAAGCGCAAAAAAAAAGGGCGCTGCAAAAACGCATGTAGTCCATATGCTGCAGGTTCTTGAGTTATGTAGACCGTTGGAACTTCTGCATCAACCATGTTTATTAGTTTTTGCACTGCACGCTCTTCACCTACTACGATAAATTCTTTTTCACTCCGAACAAAACCTAAAGAAACATGGTCACAAATTTCTGCACGATCTAAAAAATCATACAAACGCTCAAGCGGCATACCAATAATACGCGCATTGGTTGCGCGACCATCGTTCACAGATTCTTCAAAAAACATCAAATATTTGCGCAAAAGATACAATCCATCAGGAAAGTTAATTGCCCGCGATGCATTAAGCACAGATGCATAGCCAACACCCCAACCAGTAATTACTTCTGGTCTCACCCCATGTTCACAAAGCACGTCGTACAATGCTGCATGCACAACAAAAAGTGATAGATACGCATGTAATGGCTTGGCCAGTTCTTTTTCTGAAGAAGCAAAACACAGTTTGACGAAATTCAAACCCACACAATTGGACGCTTCTTCAAAGCGCTCTTGTACGATCCGATAACGATCGTAAAAATCTTTTCCCATGCCTACGCACTGTGAGCCATAGCCAGGGAAAATAAAGCCGAGTGAACTCACGGCACCCCTTTTGGTTGATCAACAAATGCTCACAAATGCTTCAAAAAATTTACTGTCCTTAACTTACCAGACCAAAACTACGCAAAAACCTCTAATTGAGCCTGGGCCAATTTAATCCATGGTGACTGTGCACGCGCAGAAACGGTTTCTTGCGAAGGCACCATAGCGATAACTAACTTCCAGTATGCGATAGCCTTCTCGATTTCACCATGCGCCGCATAATATAAACCAAGATAATAACACGCCATATCTTGATTGATATGCGCAGCGTCGTTGGCGATTTTTTCTAGCCGCACAACACCTTGAAGAGGATCTTTACTGTCAAGTAACATAAGCGCATATGCAATATCATACAAGCCATAATACGGACTTGTCGAACCAAGCTGCTTTAAGCCTTCATTCATGGTTCTTAAGCCAGCTTCGCGATCATTCTTTTGAATTTCAATGTTTGCAAGCAGCATCTTAAAAAATGGCGCAAAAACAGAACGCTTATAGTGAATATCAGCTTGCTTTAAATCAACTTCAGCTTGTTCCAATACTTCAGCATATTCTTCTGGTTTTGTTTGCGGTGAAACTTGTCGCGCAAGTGCCTGTTGGTATGCATCATAAGCATCAACGAAGGCCATATGTGCCTTTTGTGTTGAACGTTCACGCATGAAACGATAGCCCTTATAGCCCCACCAACCACCAAGTGCAACTAAAACGGCTAACAAAAGCAGAGTAAAAGTTTTGTCTTCTTTAAGTGACTGAAGTACATGTTTTTGAAAAAAAACATGTACTTCAGTTCGTATTTTTTCCCATTCGACACCGACAGCCATGCTCTTCCTTCATCTTAAACTTACTATTCGTTTATTATTACTTTTGCGTAGCTGTTTCTGTCGATGCTTGACGCCCTTTGGCGCGCAATTCTTTTGCCTTGCGAACCTCATCGCGCTTCAACCCACGTTCGATTCTCGTGCGTGTAATTTTAATACCGCGGTAGTAACCACAATTTTTACATACCGCATGCGGCACCACCGGCATTGTACAATTACCGCAAACGCCAAGCGCCTTTATTTCAATGCCCTTATTGGCAAATCTTTTATCACGACGCGCCTTAGATCTCTTTCTCTTGGGTACACCCATCGGAAAATTCCTAACTGTTTATTCAACTCACAAACATAATTCTTCACTTTATTGTTATAAAAAGTATATCTAATTTTGAGTCAAATAGCAAAAAAGCCGCTCAAGAATTTACTTGAAAAAGCCCGGCAAAATTTTGCGTAATTAAACCATTTATCTGTAATTCAAAAAGTTTGGCACGCACCACGTTCTGGTCACTGGCAGTATCAACAACTAACTCATCAAACGAGCGCGCTCGGACACAGAGTTGCAAAATTTTCTCTGACAGCGTTTGGGGCGTTTTTACCGAAGAATTCCCAAGATTATGTATCTTTTTTTCACAACGAGTACACACAAGCCCAAGGGCTTGAAAAATATCAGCTGCTGACACAACAACATGCGCCCCTTGGCTAATAAGTGCGTTACAACCAACACTAAGCTCGTCATGATATGCCCCAGGAACGGCCATCACCGTACGCCCATAATCAAGCGCAAATTGCACTGTTGTGTGTGTGCCGCTTTTACATGCGGCTTGCACAACCAAAACACCCGAACTCAGCCCAGCAATAATGCGGTTGCGTGCGGGGAAGTTACCCTTAATTGGCACCGTCTGCATGCTAAACGGGCTTACCAGCGCTCCCCCGCTATCAACAATTTTTTTAAAAAGTTCAAGATTAACCATTGGGTATGGACGCAATAATCCAGAACCAAGCACCGCAATTGTTGGCACACTATGCGCGCAGGCTGCAGCATGCGCCATGGTATCAACCCCCACAGCGCCACCACTGACAATAGCCACATCAGCGGCAACAAGTTCTGGCATAATATGTTCAATAAAAGTGTGGGCATAATGAGTTCCTGCGCGTGAACCAATAATAGCTAAATATGATTGGGCATGCGGTGGTCTGCCAAGCCAGTAAAGAACTGGCGGTGTTGCAAAGCAATGACGCAAAAGCACGGGATATGTATCGTCAAGCAATGTTGTTATACCGACACGATGGCGGCTCACTCGCTCAAGCTCTTCATCGTATTTACAACGCGCAACAAGACCGTCAACAAGCAAATGAGCTACATGTTCTGAAAACCCCCAAGATCGCCAATCAGCAGACGTAAAACGATAAATCTCTTCAAAAGCACATGCACGTTGCGTGCACTGTGCAATAATATGCGCAATAGTAACAGGACCAACCCCGTCAAGCAAATTCAAGTGAATCAAAACTTGTTGTGGCGTCATACATCTTAAATAAATTTTATTTTTCTACATTACCAGACGTCTCATCCTCGTGCTCATCAAAAGACACGATTGAAACAAGACGCTGATCTTTCTCTAATTTAATCAATCGCACGCCACGAGCTTGTCGGCCAAGCGTACGTACCTCAGCAGATGAGAGCCGAATAATCTTTCCCCATGAATCAATGAGCAGTAAGTGCGACTCTGCCCCAACTGCTACAAGACCAACAACCAGACCGTTGCGTCCATCGGTTGGAATCGTGCGTACCCCAACCCCACCACGATGTGAAAGGCGAAAATCTTTAACAGCAACTTTTTTACCATAGCCATTTTGCGTTGCGAATAAAATTTCGCGATTCACATCAGAAATTACTTCCATACCAACAACAAAATCGCTTTCTCGCAAACGAATTCCCATAACACCGGCTGCATGTCGTCCCATGGCGCGCACTTCACTCTCTTTAAAGTGAATTCCCTGACCATGTGCGGTAGCAATAATAATTTCATCGCCACCGGTGCTGACATCACAAAAAACAAGCTCATCTCCCTCATTGAGCAATGCAGCACGAATACCCGTAGATCGAATATTATCAAATGCTTCTGCAGCAGTACGTTTTATGATTCCCCTTTTGGTAAGCATGATAATAAATTTTTTCTCCATTCCTTTGGTGCTCAGTAATTTAACAACATGCTCGCCCTCGGTCAGCGGAAGTAAATTAACCACCGCACGCCCTTTGGCTGTACGTGATGCTTCTGGCACTTCATAGACTGGCATGCCATATACGCGGCCAAGATTGGTAAAAAAGAGCAATTGGTCATGATTGCGTGTAACAAACGCATCCTGAACAATATCGTCTGCCTCTTCACTGATAGCAACACCCATCTTCCCCTTGCCACCGCGGTGCTGAATACCATACGTAGCCAATGGCACGCGCTTAATGTAACCACCCTTTTTAGTCAAGGTCACAATCACATCTTCATCAGGAATTAAATCTGCTTGTGTGAGCGATTCAACCGCCTCGGCAATAAGCGTACGACGCTTATCGGCATAGAGCGTTTTTATTTCATTAAATTCACGCAAAATTTCTTCGTGCAATGCCGCTTGATCATCAAGAATTTTTTGTAAACGCTTGATCAGTACCGTAAGCTCAACCATTTCTTGTCGAATTTTTTCTTGCTCCAAGCCGGTCAACCGTTGCAAGCGCATTTCCAAAATTGCTTTGCACTGTTCTGCCGAAAACTCAAAGTGTTTAATCAACTGTGCGTTTGCAGTATCCGCATCTGGCGATTGTTTGATCAACTGAATTACCTGATCAATATTTTTGAGTGCAATAATAAAACCGGCCAAAATATGCTCGCGTGCTTGCGCTTTTTTCAAATCAAACTGCGTACGCTTATACACGACCTCTTCACGATGAATCAAAAACTGTCGCAATATCTCACGTAATGATAAAATCACCGGCTGATTATCAAGCAACCCGAGCATCAAAATTGAACTTGATGACTGCAATGCCGTGTGCTTGTACAGCTGATTCAATACTACTTCAGGAATTTCTCCACGCCGCAACTCAACCACAAGCCGCATGCCTTTTTTGCTCGATTCATCACGGATATTACTGATTCCTTCAACAACTTTTTCTTTTACTAACTGTGCAATACGTATGGCAAGTTCTGCTTTATTAACCTGATAAGGAATTTCTTTAACAACAAGCGCAACCCCCTTTTTATTCTCTTCAACATCAACAACGCCACGAACAATAACGTTGCCATGTCCTGTTGTATATGCGCGCACAATTCCCGAACGACCGCAAATCACCCCACCAGTCGGGAAATCTGGCGCTGGGATCAAAGTAAACAATTCCTGCTCTGATAAATTTGGATTTTTAAGAAGTGCAATGCACGCATCAATCACTTCGCCTAAGTTATGTGGCGGAATTGACGTTGCCATGCCAACAGCAATACCCGCAGATCCGTTAACCAACAAATGGGGAAGTCGGCTCGGCAAAATTACTGGTTCAACCGTAGATTCGTCAAAATTCGGCACAAAACGAACCGTTTCTTTGTCAAGATCTGCGAGCAATTCTTGTGCAATTTTTTGCATGCGCACTTCAGTATAACGCATAGCAGCGGCTTCATCGCCATCCACTGAACCCCAGTTTCCTTGTCCATCAAGAAGCGGATAGCGCTTGGCAAAGTCCTGCACCATGCCAACCATGGTTTGATACACCGCTTGGTCACCATGTGGATGGTATTTTCCCAAAACTTCGCCCACAACAGTTACCGACTTGTGGTAAGGCTTATTATGCAAAAAACCAAGCTTACTCATGGCATATAACACACGTCGATGGACCGGTTTTAATCCATCACGAATATCGGGCAATGCACGGCTCACGATAACTGACATCGCATAGTCTAAAAACGACTGCTTCAGCTCATCTTCTAAATGTACCGGCTTGACCGACAAATTCTGATTGTCAACTGACGTGGATTTTTCCATGAACAAACGCTTTCACTTTACTTTTTGCTTTATAGTATATCTAGAACAAGCGTTCTGCACAAGAAAGATGCATGCTAAGATATCTGCGCCGGCGCTTCTGCAGATGTTTTTCGTGCACCAATATATGCGAGCGCATCACGAGTTTTTTTAAACACTAATCCATTTTTTTTCAAAAGTTGGTATCCAACAGAGGTCTGCTCAAGTGATCGCGCGATACATGGTGCGATACCGGTAAATACCATAATTTGCCCACGTTCATGCGCCATTTCGACCATCTCATCAAGTGCAGCAACGCCATCAAGGTCAACAAAATAGACTTCCTTCAACCGTAATACGATATACGTATATTTCCCCAATTCCGTCTCAAAACGTGTCAGATGTGCCTGGCTATTGATATAGCATAGTTTTCCTTTAATCGAATACAGGACAATCGTCGCGTCTTTATCCAGTGCCTTAACTTTATCTTGTCCATCATCAACTTCATTCAATGAGCCGGCCTTGATATCACATTGCCCCTGTGAGATTTTATTAACAACCAACAACAGCGCAATTGCAGCCCCCAGTAAAATACCCGCAATTGGATCTTTATAGACCGTAACGGCAGCAACTAAAAGTGAAACCCAAAAACTGACGCGCTCATATTTAAATAAAGAAATAAAGTGCTCAGCCTCGATCATTTGAACTGAGACATATATCAAAATCGCTGCAATAACTGCCAATGGAATATAGCGAAACGCCGTCAGTAAAAACAATGAGATCAAGGCAATAAAAACCGCACTGAGTGCAGCTGATGTTTTATAATTTGCATGTGCTTTAATATTCAATGCTGTACGCGCAAGTGCTGCTGTTGCAGGAATTCCGCCCATAATGCCACTTGCCAAATTCGCAACTCCTAAGCCAAACATTTCTTTACGCGCGTCATGTTTAGTATCTGTCATCGAGTCAGCAATTTTTGCCGATAACATCGTTTCCAAAATCGCAATAAGCGCAACAACTGCTGCCGTCTGCATTACATGTTGATACCATGCAATATGCGGCATGAGAAAAAATTTAAACGTTACATTGCTAAATTTTTCACCTAATGTCTGAAGATGTATTGGCACAAAACCTATTACGCTTGCATATCCAAACGCAATGCCAAGTGGAGCTACCAAAATAGCGCCAGGAATTTTAGGCGTTAACCAGCGCAAAACAAATAAAAGTCCCAAAAACACCACAAACACAAGCAGAGCTGCCAACGAAACGTCACTACTATGGAGTATTGTTTCCCAGACATTCGCACGTAAATGCTCGTGTTGCGGCAAGTTTTGCAGCCCAAGCGCAAAATTTAATTGATTCAGACTAATAATACAAGCAACACCAAGCGTAAAACCATGCACAACGCTTGAAGGAATTAAAATCAAATATCGTTCGAGCCTAAAAAAATATGCCAACAAAATAAAACAGCCGCTCAAAATGGTCAAAAGAGCAAGAGCATCCATCCCTTGCACCAATGCGTATGATGCTACGACACCAGAAAGCGCGCCAGTCGGCCCAACAACATTAAAATTGCTCCCACCAAATAGTGCTGCCACTAAACCTGCCCATACTGCGGTAATAATACCCGCTGTCGGACACGTACCAGATGCCACAGCCAATGAAATTGACAATGGAATTGAAACCAGCGCGACGGCAAGGCCAGACTGCCAGTTATCTTTGAGTCTTTGCATAATCATAAAAATAGTACCCCTTCCTTCCCACTATAAGACAAATTTAATGCACCTGTAAAATCATGAAGCAATTTTTTGTGCGCTAAATTGTACATTTTGCAGCATACAATCTTTATTTTGAATCAAAAGTTCCGCCAATTCATGCGGAAATAACGGTTGCTCTTGTGCAAGTGCTTGCTGATAAAAAACAGTCGAGGGTGTCAAAGCTGGAAGCGTATTCACTTCAATAATTAACAATCGACCACTCAAACAATGTACAAAGGCATCAATACGCGCATATCCCCGAATACCCAAATGCACAGCCAGATTTTTGATACGTTGCTGAACTAGACAACGCACACGCGCAGACATCAGCGTACGTGGTGGTGGTGTAATATTCACGCCAGTGCCACCTTGAAATTTTTCCTCAACGCTTAATACGTCGCCCTCAGCAACAGTAATGCTCGGATTAAAAACTTCTAACCGACCGTCACGCTCGATAACGCCAATGGTAATTTCTACCCATCCACTGTTTGCCTGATACTTAAGCTTATTTGCTGAAACACGCAAGGAATCAGTTTGAATAAATTTTTCAAAAACAAGGTGTTCTGGTAATACCACTGGCAGCTCAATAAAATCGCGCTGTCCTTTAAACGTTCCTTTGGGCACACATGGAACTCGCTGCGCAAGCAATGATGCATATATCTCAAGATCACGCACACCATACAAATGCACAACGCCAGTGCTGCACCCATCTGCCCGTGGTTTGACTACAACAGTTTTTGTACCCAATTCTTGCGTTACATTTTTCCAAAAAAGATCAAGGTGCGTACCGTGTGCACCTAAGATTTCTGCCGTACTTACACAGACGCTTTCAATAGCATGCACGCCAGAAATTTGTGCATGCCGAACTGCCTGCGCAGTGTCCCATTTATCCATACATAAGCGTGAAACTGTGTGATCCGGACCATTAAATGGTACATTGTGCTCTTCAAGCATTTTTTGTAACGTACCATTTTCACCATCGCCCCCATGAAGTGCAATAAAAACGAACTCTGACTTTCGCACAAAATTTTCAAGCGATAGCTTGTATGGTTCAAAAAATTCGGCGTTGTTTTTTGAACTACACAATCCCAAACGTACACGCGCACGCTCTTCAAACTCGTTCAATCTTTTTTTTGCCTCATCATATCGTTCACAGTTATAAATAATTTCCTCAGTTGTATGATTAAGACATAAATGATAGGGCAGACACCATACGTTGCCAGACGCATCAAGCACATGTGGTTGCGGTTGATACATCGACGAGCGCCGCAATTTGAGCCAGACATTTGTGCCGCTCATAAGTGAAACTTGCCGTTCGGACGTATCGCCACCCATCAGAATATTTATTTTTTTACGCGGTGCATGTGATTTTTCTGGAGCTTTAATAAACGTAAGGTGCTGACGTGCACACGCGCGCCCAACAATGTGCATCAAAATATCTGTATGCGTCATACCAATGCGTGAAGCTTGTTGAAACAAAAAACTGTTTTGCTCCATACCACTGACCGGATTAAAATCAGAAAACCACACGTTGCCATCAGGCAAAACCCACCCATCAAAGCGCGCTACATCGTGCATACCAAAAAGTGCAAATAGCTGTTCAGCCTGCGCTTGAATTTTTTCAATCACATTATTATCAAAACGCGGCGGACAATACCAGGTAACTTGACCAGTTGGTAAATATTTTCTTCGAAAATCAAAAACTTGATTTTTTGTATAATCAGTTTTTATTTCTGTTGGCGGCAACGCAACGGGAAGCCCAAAACGATTTTCCAAAACAATAACGGTGAATTCTATCCCCTGCGCAAACGGCTCAACCACAACACGTGTATCCATGCGTTTTGAAAATAGCGCCTGCGCTTTTTCAAGCGCCTCCTGCACCGTGGTGACAGAAAAAACACCGATACTTGATCCTCCACTTGCTGGTTTCACCACGGCACGTTGTACATGATGATCGTGAAAAAAGTCTTGAAGTATTTTTTCATGATCAGCGTGATAAATTTTTAATACCGTTGCCGGAAGCGTAAAAAAGCCATGTTGTTTGATAAACACATTTGAGTTAAATTTATCAAACGCTTTTGAGCAGGCGAACGAGCCAGAACCAACGAAGGGAACGTTGTTTTTTTCTAAAAAACGTTGAATAGCACCATCTTCGCCAAAAGCACCATGCATGACGGGAAACGCTATGTGCACGGTTTTTAATTCATGAATCAACTGTTTATTCGTTAGCGGAATCGCTGTTTGTTTTAATTTAAAATCAAAATCTGACGGCGTATTACTATACAATTGTGCGCGCGAAATCTTGTAAGGTCGGCGATGCACATCAAAGTAAAATGGCACTATTTCAAGAGTTGAAGAAGTAAGGTGATCCATAACAGAACGTGCAGAGTTAAGCGATATTCCGCGCTCTAATGACGGACCGCCACATAAAAGCGCAATGCGAAAATTTTTTGCCATAACAAAGTTCTCAATTCTTAATGATTTTTGCAAAATTTTTTTCAAAAATCATCAAGAATTTACCACACTTTTAAAAATAGAGTCAACAAAATTGAATTTTGTTGCAAAATTTTTGCAATTTTTGTTTTATATAATTCTCGCTTGACAAATCCCGCTCCTGGCAAGTGCTTCTGCGTCCATCGATACGTTCAGCTACACCAAAACACTCGGGGCGGGCAGCTCCCGTTCGTGGGTGTCCGTCATTTCGTAAGAAATTCAGAAGATTCTCTCGATACACCCGTCACTTCAATTAAACAAATAAAATCAAACGAACTATCTTTGAGAAGTGCCGGGCACTCGGGACGAACGGAATGGGTGATTTCGAGCAAGTTTAACTTTTCAATCCCGTTCGTGGCGAGTGATTTCGAGCGAAGCGAGAAATAGTATCGAGCCATGAACGACTTTAGGTTCGCACTCAGTATCCGCCCAAGCCGTAGGCGAGGGCGGCTTGTATCGTGTTGATATATACTTTTGTGTCCATTTTTTTTAAAATATCTGTTATTAAAACATTTTTACCAACGGAGTTGTTATGCTCTATGCATTACTTTTTGGGGG
>CAYSPS010000008.1:22556-32082 GCA_964432975.1 uncultured Pseudomonadota bacterium
TCGCTTCTGGGGCTGGGTATTGTGGCCTATTTGTTCCATTTTGTCTCACGCATTCCAGTCACTAATGCGCGTGCACAAAAAATTGCCGCCGCAATTCAAGAAGGTGCAATGACATTTTTACGCGAAGAATACAAAATCATTGCGCTGTTTGTTCTTGCTGGCGCGCTCATCTTGGGGTTTGCCGTTGGCGACTGGATAGCAGCACTTTGTTTTGTTGCCGGCTCATGCTTTTCGATTTTAACTGGCTTTATTGGCATGCGTGCAGCAACAATTGCTAATGTACGCACTACCTTAGCTGCGCAAGAAAAAGGTGAATATGCTGCATTTGTCCTTGCCCTATTTGGAGGCGGGGTCATGGGCATCGCTGTTGCAACGTTTGGACTGCTTGGTCTGGGCGCACTTTTTTACTTGTTTGTTGGCACTGCGCACTTTGCACGTTTTATCAACTGCTTCGGTTTGGGCGCAAGTTTAGTTGCATTTTTTGCACGTGTCGGTGGTGGTATTTACACCAAATCAGCTGACGTCGGTGCAGATTTGGTTGGCAAAGTAGAAGCAGGAATCCCTGAAGATGATCCGCGCAATCCTGCCGTTATTGCCGACAATGTCGGCGATTGTGTCGGTGACACTGCAGGCATGGGTGCAGACATTTACGAATCATACATCGGCGCGATGGTTGCATCAATTATTTTGGCCATCAACCTATATGGGGCAACAGCATTAAGCTATCTCGCATTTCCGCTCTTTTTGGCATTCTTTGGGCTTCTTGGATCCATTGTTGCGCTATTTTCAGCCGTTATTTTTAAAGCACAACCAGCAACAATGCTGCGCAATGCAACCTATATTGCAATCGCCATATTACTTGTGGGCACAGCAGGTTGGGCTGTGTTGTCGGCATCACAATTGGATTGCTCACCGAATATTACACGGCTGGCGCACCAATTCGTCGTATTGCCGACGCCTCACGCTCTGGCGCGGGCACAAATATTATTTATGGGCTTTCAGTTGGCATGGAATCAACCGTACTTCCTATGATTGTCGCTGCTATTGCCATTTTAATCGCCTTCAAAATGGGTGGTGGACTTTATGGCGTCTCAATTGCTGCAGTTGCCATGCTTGCCACCGTTGGCATTACAATGACTATCGATGGCTATGGCCCAATTGCAGATAATGCCGGCGGCATTGCCCAAATGGCAGAAATGGAACCACGTGTACGCACAATTACTGACAAACTCGATGCGCTGGGCAACACAACGGCTGCAATGGGCAAGGGATTTGCTATTGGCTCAGCACTACTCACTGCCCTTGCACTGTTTTCGGCTTTTGCACAAGAAGGACATCTGGGACAACTTGATATACGCAATCCATATATCTTAGCCGGTTTATTTTTGGGCAGTGCATTACCTTTCTTGATCTCAGCGCTTGCCATGCGCGCGGTTGGCACCGCCGCACTTTCTATGGTCTTGGAAGTTCGTCGGCAATTTAAAGAAATCATTGGCCTCATGGAGGGTCGTGCAGAGCCAGACTATAAGCGCTGCATTGCCATTAGCACCAAGGCATCATTACGACAAATGATATTGCCAGGCATTTTAACCGTTGGTGCACCAATTCTTGTATATTTTGGTCTTGGCGCTTATGCGCTGGGCGGCCTGCTTGTTGGTTCAACGCTGTCTGGCGCACTGCTTGCACTTATGATGGCCAATGGCGGTGGTGCATGGGATAATGCCAAAAAATTTATCGAAGCTGGCAATTTTGGTGGCAAGGGATCAGATACGCATAAGGCCGCCGTTACCGGCGATATGGTCGGCGATCCCTTCAAAGACACTGCTGGACCTTCAATGAACATTTTGATTAAACTGATGTCAGCAATGTCACTTTTACTCGTACTTATTTAAAAATTGTTTTTTAAAATAGCGGGAGATGGAAAATTCCATCTCCCGCTATAAAAATCACCTATTTTTTGCAGGTAAATGTAACAATCTTCTTTGGATTTGTGCGCATTACTTTATTCAATAATTGTACAATCTGCCGGTCAAGCTCAGCCAACCCATCGGTCAATTCGGCAACATCCGACTCATCAACAAGATCCTGATGAACCGCTCGATCTTTTAGGGTCTGTAGCCATGCCCGACGAGCAATCAGCAGATCAAAGCAACCCAATACGTTACGATAACGTAAGTTTTTCAGCAACTGCCCGATTTCTGCCTCGCCTGTATTAACAAAGTTTTCAAAGTTTGTCAGCAATACCAACAATATCTCCTTTTCTTTAAGTTCATCGGCAAATTGCCGTTGAAGCTTAACGGTATCAGCAGTTATTTTATCAAGCTCGCGAATTCGCTCTTGCACCAGTCCGATAGGCGTCTGCGCACTGCATTGCACTAAAACACAACACAGAGCACCAAGTAATACACGCTTCATAAACATCCTCCATTTATGGGTTTATGTTTCTTTCTAGACTATCAATTAATTATTCAGATTGTCAATAGAATTACCAAAGAATTTTTTAATTACCTCAACCAAACACATGGTGATGCATGCCACAAAAAGAACGAGCGCCCAATGTGTCAGACGTAAAGGCACTGTCCCCAATATTTTATTGAGAAATGGTATATAGACCGCGCACGCAAGAAGAACAAATCCATATGCAACAGCAAAGAAAAGCACTGGATTTTGAAAAAAATTTTTAGTATTAAAAATGGTTTGTTTTAAATTTCTATACGAAAAAATATAAAACATATCAACGCTTGCAAGAGTAGCAAACGCGATTGTTTGCCCCAGCATCAGTTGTGTTTGTTTAACGGCAAAAAACCAAAAAAGTGCCAGTGATAATAATCCAGCAGTGCCACTCACCAATACTATCAAGCTTTTGGTTAAGGGATTCAAAATTTCTTCATGTTTTATCGTGTGCGGGCGCTGTTTAAGAAGCGGTTCTTGTTCAGGTTCAAAAGCGAGTGCCAAATCTGGTGGACCATCGCAAATAATCTTGGTCCACAAAATCTGCGCTACGGTCAGCGGAACAGGAAATTTCAAAAGAAATGCACCAAAAACAATGACAATCTCAGAAAATGAGTTTGAGAGCATGTAGCCGACGGTCTTTTTAATGTTGGCAAAAATTAATCTGCCTTCTTGGCATGCGTCAACAATTGTCTTGAAATTATTGTCCAGCAAAACCAAATCTGCCGCTTCTTGAGCCACGTCGCACGCGCTTGCCAGTGCAATGCCAATATCAGCTTTTTTCAGCGCCGGCGCATCGTTGACGCCGTCACCAGTCATGGCAACGATTTCACCATTGTCTTGCAACACTTGTATTACTTTTTGCTTCTGATGTGGTGTCACACGTGCAAATACGACAATGTCAGAAATTCGCTTTTTTAATTCCTGATCATTCATCATCTCTAGTTCAGCACCTTGCATACTGCTCCCAGTTCCCAGCCGAAATCCAAGATGGTGCGCAACGCGCTCAGCCGTGACCAGATAATCGCCCGTAACAATTTTTACGTGAATGCCTGCGCGTTGTGCAGCCAGCAATGTCTCGCGTGCTTCCGGACGCACTGGGTCTGCAACACCAAGTAATCCAGCCCACATAAAATCTCTTTTTTCAAGCGTTTCGTTTTCACCTAAAGCTTCGATATTTTTGTATGCCACACCGATAATACGCAGACCGTCAACCGCCCAATTATGCATATCGCGCAAAATATTCTTTTTTTGTTCGGCAGATACGGTACAAAATGCCAGCACAATTTCTGGTGCACCAACAATAAAAGCAATGCGGCGACCATCAAGTACATTAATAGTCAGTGAATATTTTTTTTCGCCATCAAATGGTTCTTCGTACACACGCGTCACACTACGCAACATGTGCTCTGGATCAAATATTTTTTTTCGTTGAACAAATTCCCACAACGCAATTTCAAGGCCGCTTTTGCGTAAATTATTGAGCGTAAGCCCGAGAAGCGCATGGTACTCATCAAAAAATTGCTCCTTGACCACTTTCATAATGCCGAACGTGAGCGTGCCCGTTTTATCTGTACAAATGACTGATGTTGCCCCAAGCGTCTCCAGAGAAACAAGAGATTTGACTAACGCATGCTTTTTTAAAATTCTCCGCATACCAATCGCCAAAATCATTGTTACTGCAATCGGTAATCCTTGTGGAATCGCAGCAAGCGACAAAATCACTGCCATTTTAAACATTTCAAGAGAATTTTCATGATTTAAAATACCAAGAAAAAAAATACCGGCACAAAGCACCAATACCAGCAGTGCCAAGTTTTTGGAAAAACGTTCGAGCTTGTGTTGTATCGGTGTTTTTGTTTCTTTAATTTCAGCCAAGCTCTTGCCAATCGCGCCCATCTGTGTTGCAAGACCAATTTTGTCGACGTGCATAACACCACGACCAGAAAGTACGGTGGTTCCCATAAACAAAGCATTATGTCCGGCGTGTATGGTTTTTGGAATCGCCTCTTCTTCACCGGTCAATATCGCTTCGTGTACAATAAATTGACTACCCTCAACAAGTGCGCCATCAGCGGGTATTCGATCGCCAGCGGCAAGAAGTACCATATCACCAGGCACAAGTTCTTGGGCGGCAATCGTACGCTGCTGCCCATCGCGCACAACCTGCACGGTATGGTGCAAAATTTTTTTGAGCGCATCCAGCGTCTTTTTTGCATTATATTCTTGAAAAAAGCCCATAAGAACATCGACAAGAATCACGCCAGCAATAAGTATTGCATCAAAATATCTTTCTAAAAATAGTGAGATAATCGCAACGCTTGAAAGTACGTACACGAGAGAACTTTTGAATTGTGCCCATAAAATCGTTGGCCATGCCGCTTGACCAGCAAGGGGCAACAGATTTTTACCGAACTTTTGTTGCAACCGCCCTACATCCTGTTCACGCAAACCGTGTATCATGGCGCGTCCTTAAACATCTTTTTTATGTTGTCTTTTTGTGTGCTGACCGCATGCGATATTTCGATGGCCGAGATTTTGCACGATATTCTTCGCGCACAATTGCTTGAGCATGCTTCCAATGCTCTTTCATACGCCACCGATATTCATTCATATTTGTTGGCTGTAACTTCCAAAGATCTTGCCGAATTTCATCAAGCAACGGACGGGGCAAAAATGGTACCTCTATTTTCGTATCAGTTGCCTTGACATAAATTTCCATACGTGACTCTTCAGGAATAATCGTAACGCGAATGCGATTACAACAAATATGATTTTTTTCCAAAGCACGCATAATAATCGGTATCAGCAAAATCACAGGTAACGGCTTAATAGGGAAATAGCGCCGATACCACTCAGGAGTCCATCCAAAAAAATACATTTCAGTATGATTTGGTTGTATTAAATCACGCCGATAAAAAACTTTCTCTGTGCCATCTTTTTTTGTCATCACAAATTTTTTACGAATAAACCGTACCTGAATTTGTGTAACGCACGCAGGCAACTCTGACGTTCGTCGATCAACAAAAAAATGCCGTGCAAATACATGTTCACTTGATGATAAAAAATCAGAACTTTGAATATTGTCACCAACTGAGTAAAAGAGATAAATTTTCTTAAAAATTTTACTTTTTAAATAGAGGTCTGTATCAGGTTGAACCGGTGTGGAGATCAGAATAAACTCTTCAATAACAAACGGCGTATGCGCATATGCGCGTGCCGCTTCGGCCAAATACAGTGCAACATTACCACCATGGCTAAATGCAAGCAAACGAATACGTGGCTCAAGTCCCTGCGATTGCATATATTTAATGAGTGCGAGCAGCGATTTATAAAGTTCACGTGCAGCAGCGCGCCGTGCGGTAATACTCAACAAACTTGACCACCCAAAAGAGTACATCAGCGTTGGCGCAAAACCAGCTAAATCATTCATGTGCGCATAAAATTCACCAAAAATATGTGCACCGTAGCGCTTATCCATATGTTTGAGTGGGTACGCTTTGCGCAAGCCCATATGCTGCATTGGTACCGCAAAAAACGCGTTGTTTTTTCATACACCGAGCCATCAATACGCTCATGCATGACCTTAAAAGCATCGCTCAGTGAAAAATATAACGGGTGCGTACCCCCACCATGTAAAAAAATGGTAACCCAGACTGGTTTACCTGCACATAAAAAAGTAGTAACGAGTGCACTTAAGAAACACGTGCGCGCACACATGTTCACCCCCCGACCCTTCTTTGTGCAGCCTTACATAGACCAAAACATAAAAGCAACATTCTGAAAAACTATAGGCTCGAGTTTTTTCAACTATTGAAAAACAGCAAGCTCTGTCTCGCGTCGTTTATAAATATCGCGCAAAACATTAACAAACCCTTGCTCAGCGGATATCTGTTGTTGTGGGAAATAATTGGCAACCAACTCGCCAACAAACTTTGGCTCCCTTGCAACAAAGTCAGCACAGGTAAGACGCAACAACTGTGGTTGTTTTGCAAATAAGTGCTCAAGAATCACTTGCGCAGCAATACAATAATGGTTGCTAAAAAAAGCTCGTATCCGTTGCCGTGCCCAATCAATACGTGTGCTGCTTGTAGCAATAGGATCCCACAGCAGCCCTACCCGTGGGCTTACTGGTGAAAGCCGCCGTGCGCCGGCTCGCTCGTGCATAGCATGCATGCACGTACTCAAACAAAACAACAGGACACAGAAAATTTTAAAAGCAGTTCTGTAATTCACACAACCCTCACCGATAAATAATCCCTATCAAAAAATAGAACGATTTCAGGTTAACTATTTTAACCCGTGCGTCAATCACTTACGCAACCACGTTAATTGGTTTACCCGCAACAAATGCATCAATATTTTCTTTCGCAATTGGTACCAAGCGCTTGCGCGCTTGCGCAGTATTAAATGCATTGTGTGGTGTAATGAGCACATTTATCTGCTGCATAAGATATGCGATATTTTCATCATCAGTCGGCAAATGCTCAATAACATCAAGAGCCAGTCCTGCAAAAACACCAATGCGCAAACCCTGCGCAAGTGCAGCAGTTTCAGCGATTTCACCGCGAGCAGTGTTAATCAAATACATGCCAGGTTTGAGTTTTCCAAGCATTGAGCGATTAATCATGTGATAGGTCTCTTTGCAGTATGGCACGTGTAAACTCAGAATATCAGATTTTGCATATAACTGTTTGAGCTCGGTATATGTGCACAATTTTTCGCGCGTTAAATCAGCATTAGGGCACCTATCACATGCAAGCACCTGCATACCAAACGCATGCGCTAAACGTACAACACGCAAACCAATATCGCCGGTGCCAAGCACGCCGAGTGTTTTTCCCGCAAGTTCAAATCCACATAAACCCGCTCGTGAAAAATCACCAGCGCACACCGCCAGGTAAGTTGGAATTGTTTTTCGCGCAAGCGCCAGCATCATGCCAATGGCACATTCTGCAACTGCAGGACCAGCATAGCGCGGTGCGTAGCACACACAAACACCAGCTTTCTTGGTCGCAGCAAGATCAATATGATCAAAACCTACCGTACGCGTAACAATTAAGCGCAATTTTTTAAATCGTTGTAGCACCGCTTGATCAATGCGGGAATCAAGCCAAATGCACAGAGCATCGATATCAGTTGGTATTTTATCGATGCATTGCGCAATGGTACCTTCAAAATAAATAACCTCATAATCACACAATGCACGCTCGTAATCAGCTACCGTGACATCAGTCGTATACAAAAAAGCTATCTTCATATGCTCAATCACCCTCTTTTTCTGCTCTTTTCTCATCTATGCCTAATCTTGCGTCAATGTGCAAGATCACACGAGAAGATTCCCTCGATATGTTCGGTTTTAGCAAAAACACACGGAACAAACAGTTTCCGTTCGTGGCGTCATTTCGTAAGAAATTCAAAAGATTCCCTCGATACACCCGTCACTTCAATTAAACAAATAAAATCAAACGAACTATCTTTGAGAAGTGCCGGGCACTCGGGCCGAACGGTATGGTCTGGTGAGTGATTTGGCGCGGCTCGATACGTTTAATTAAGCAAAACACTCAGAACAAACAGTCCCCGTTCGTGGCGAGTGATTTCGAGTAACTTTAACTTTTTAATCCCGTTCGTGGCGAGTGTCCGTCATTTCGTAAGAAATGGCGTGACGTATCGAGCCATGAACAACCCGGATAATTTCAACCGGCTTTGCAACAGCCTCAATACCCCATTTTACAGAAACAAGAATAAACCTTATAATCTTTCCAGAAAAACATGATCTAAAACTTTAAACTTGGCAACTTTATGAACACATCACAATTTTTTCTGTACACGCTCCTCACAATTTCACGCCTATCTGCCGAAGGCTTTATCGCTGGAACTTTGGTTAAAACCGCAATAGGGCATATACCCATTGAACAAATCAAAGTCGGTGATATGGTTTTTGCTTACAGTTTCGACCAACATGCGCGCCCATGTACCGTAGCTCAGATTATTGTGCGTTATGCCCAAGGACTTATCAAAATCACCATAGATCAGGAAGTGTTTTTTTCTGACACCAACCAACTGTTTATATCAAGCCTACAACCGCTACGCTACGACGCCGCACTTTACTTTAAAGAGGGTTCTGCACCAGCCTGCGTTTTACCTGTGTGTGTGATAAGTAATGTGGAATATATTGATGCCTGTGCACCGGTATACACCCTTATTACCTCGCAAGGAAACTTTTGCGTATCGGCCCATAACCTTTTCGCCTGCGTTGCGGAACCATCAGCTCGTACGCATATTCTACAAGTGTTTCAAGAAGCACTTCCAAATCGTTATTATTTCTCGCGAATTAATTCCCTCTTAGCGTTATATGCGCTTACCACCAAAAACTTGAGTTGAAAATATGAAAAGATTACTGCTCTTGGCCTGTATCACGTTCATCTTGCCTAATATACATGGCGATGGCGTTGTTCAGGGAACACTCATTCGAGTTATAGATGGCTATATAACCGTTCAGCACATCAAGAGCAATGACAAGATTGTTGGATTAAATGAAAATGGCCTCATGGCACTCATGCCCGTCAGACACACAACAAAAAGCACGACCGATTCAGTTGTCATCATCACCATAGATGACACATCTTTTTTTGTAACCGAAGATCAACTCATTTTTTCAATTGATCAGAACAAATGGATTCAAGCCGCAAAACTAGAGATTGGCGAAACTATAGCAAGTCTGTCTGGGGGTAAAGTTATTCATAATGTCGAACTAATAGCGCCAACCTGCGAGACGTTAAACACGTACAAGATTATTGAAATGTCGATCGGCGTTTTTTGCATCTCGCCTCACGATATTTTTGTATATAACTCGCCGCATTCTGTTTGGAGAACAGCCGGACAATCTGCACTTGATGCAGCTACAGACATAGCCAAAGCCGCCTGGGCTGTGGTACTGTTTCTTGCGCAAAACTTCATTGAACATAAATTTGGTCAACTTGTTGGAATAACCTAAATAATAAACCGTTGGATTTTACCATGATAATACAATTATTTTTCGCTCTCTCCTGCCTATTCAGCCCAATCGTCTATG
>CAYSPS010000009.1:0-26579 GCA_964432975.1 uncultured Pseudomonadota bacterium
GGGGTATGACATTTTCATGTTGCTGGCGCTATGACATTATCACGTTGCTATGACACACAATCTAATCATAACAAAAATGTTTCCTAGCCGTTCGGTCCGAGTGCCCGGCACTTCTCAAAGATAGTTCGTTTGATTTTATTTGTTTAATTGAAGTGATGGGTATATCGAGGACGTCGGGAAGCACTTCGATACGATTTCGAAGACGAAATCACCCACTGCGAACCGAATAATATAAGTTGTTAATTACGATTGGATTATGTGAGTTCTATAGGTAAAGCATGGGATAAGTACCACTATACGAGACATGGATTTATTAAGGCCGACCGGTTTTGCATGCACGCAAGAAGCCCTATGCGTAAACAAAGATTATTTGGGTTTAAGTCTATGCGATTTTTTAACGTCTAAGTCGTTGAACTTTTTACTCATAAGAGGTATTTTACGCCCAGAGTTCTTTTTGCGCGGCATGATGGCCATTTCAAGTCCAACGGCGCGTAAAAGTGCGAGAAAATTATGTAAGCGTGGATTGCCACGCCAAGAAAGTGTTCGGTATAAATGTTCGCGGTTCAAGTCTGTTTGCTTGGCGAGCCAGTGCATGCCACCTTGTGCTTGTGCAATATCGCGTAAGGCAAGCAAAAAAACTTGTGGATCATTATCATGGATTGCTGCATTAAGGTATGCCGCGGCTTGTTCAATGTCTTTTAATTGGTCATGGAGGTACTCTGCATAATCTCTAGTTTTGATCATATCGGTTCCGTTTTCTATATAAATCTTTATAAGTTTTCCAGTATAGTTTAGCTCTTTCAATATCCCGTTGTTGTGAATTTTTATTGCCAGCGCACAGCAAAATTACTGTTGTATTATTTAAACATCCAAAATAAACGCGATAGCCAGCGCCTGCATGTATTCTTAGTTCATAGAGGCCCGCAGTTCCCTGAATAATTTTGCAATCACCAAAATTGCCGAGACGTAGTCTGTTAATGCGTACGCGAATAACACCTTGAATAACCTTATCTAAACGTTCTTCCCATTCAAGGTATGGGCATTTGCCTGAAGCTAACTCAAGAAAAGCAATTTTAATATTCACGTACTTTAATGTAGCACATGTGCTACATTAGGGCAAGAGTGGTGCAAAAATGACATGTTAGTTTTTGCATGCACGCAAAGAGGTCCTAATCCGCCATTTGAAGTGGTACGGGCACGTGAAATTGTTGCAAAATAAATGGCGCAATATCTTTAAGTCCGGTAAGTGGTAGCTGAATTTTTTTATCAAAGGTTTGCTGGCTGATAAAGAAGAATTCTACCGGGTTTGTCGTATGTGCTGTGTGTGGCTGTTTGTTCACTTCATCGTACATAAGTTCGGCGTTGCCATGATCTGCCGTTAAAAAAATTGTGCCATGACGATCGTTAACGAACGCGTCCAAAAGTTTTTTTAATTGGTGATCTAGGCATTCAATGGCTTGAATTGTTGCTTGTTGGTTGCCTGAATGTCCAACCATGTCAGGGTTGGCATAATTAATCACATAAAAATCGCGTGGCGTTTGCACAAGCGATTCAAGAACCGCGTGTGTAATCTCTGGTGCACGCATGCATGGATGTTGCTCATATGTTCGTGCCGTAATTGATGGAATAATTTTCCACTGTTCGGTGGCGTATGGCTCTTCACGTCCAGCGTTAAAGAAATATGTTACATGCGCGTATTTTTCTGTTTCGGCGATTGCCATACTTGTGATGCCATGCTCATGCAATATATCCATGAGCGTGTGAGCAATTGGTGCTTGATCAAGAATTGTTTCTGTTACTGCGCTCGGATCGATGAGAGTAGGGGTAATAAAGAATGTCAGTTTTTTGTGCACGCGTCTAAAATGTTGAAATGGCTCATCTAAAAATGCATGCACGAGTTGGCGTGCGCGGTCTTGCCGATAATTTGTAAAAACGATGCCATCACCATCCTGTATAATGCCGCGATGATCAAGCTGCGTTGGCGGCACAAATTCATCCGTAATATTTTGTGCGTAATAATGATCGAGCGCAGTGCGCCAATTTGAAAATGTCATATTTTCTTTTTGTGTAAGCATGGCATATGCTTGTTGCGTTCGTGCCCACTCTTTATTGCGATCCATGGCATAAAAACGTCCGCAGATGCTTGCGATAAATGCGTTTGGTGCATGGCGCAAATGATTTTGAATTTTTTCAAGATATGTTGCCGCTGAGCGCGGTGGCGTATCGCGGCCATCTAAAAAGCAGTGCAGTGCGATGTGTTTGATGTGACATGCTTGCGCAACGTCAACTATTGCAAGCATGTGGTCAATATGCGCATGTACGCCGGCGTCACTGATTAAGCCAAGACAATGAAGCGTTTGTTGCGTGCGTGCAAGCGCGCAAAAATTATCATAAATCACGGGAAGTTTAATTAATTTTTTTTGCGCAATGAGTTTATCAAGCAATACGCTCGGTTGTTGTATGATGCGTCCAGTTCCAATGGTAAGATGTCCAACTTCTGAGTTGCCCACGGTACCTTCACGTAATCCAACTGCAGAGCCAGCAGCTTTGATGTGCACACATGGATAATGCTCGCGCACAAATGCAAGCGTTGGTGTATGGGCACGTGCAACGGCATTATGCGCGTGTGCTTTGCGGTATCCAAGGCCATCAAGAATAATAAGCGCGGTAGGACGATTCATTTTTATCCTTTGATACTTCCCGCTATACTAGGGACCATGGTAAGTAGGACGCTTTTAGTATAAAAAGGTTTTTTATGAGATGGTATTGTTTGTGTGTTTTTTTATATGGACTTGTGTTGTGTGCGGATGCGCAAACCGCGTCGCAAGTCCCGCTGAATGATACGTTTTCATTTGAAGATGTACCGTCTGACCATGTGCTCAAAGATCGCCCGCTTCCGTGGTATTTGACTATGGTTCAAACACCGGGAACACAGGTACTCATCGCATGTTGTGACACCTGGGATTGGTTAAAGGGCCGTGTTGCATTCATGCATGCCGTTGTACGCCGCGCTGTTGTGCGTTGTTATATGCGCACAGTACGCCGTTTTAGCTTACGGGGCTCGACTCATGGCGGCGCATGAATTTGCTCTTTTTTGGTCACAGCTTTCTGAGCAAACAGGAAGTCAGTGTACAATAACTGGTGCTGATATTGTTCATCAACTTGTGCATGTGCTGCGGGTGCACCCTGACGATCGTTGTATAGTGTTTGATGAATATAAACATGCGCATGTGCGGATAGCACGTGTAGCGCGTGATAATGTTGTTGTAGACGTGTTATCTGAAGAGAAAAATCGCGCGTTAACGCCATACGTGCATGTGGCACTGGGGGTGCTCAAAAAACCTGCACTTGAAGAAGCTGTGTATGCACTGACTGAACTTGGTGCAACGTCGATACAGCTGCTTTTAGTGCATCATGCGCAGCATAAGGAACGTTTGCACGATAGTACGCGCTTGCGCGCGATCATGATCGCCGCTGCGCAGCAGTCAAAGCAATTTGTTTTGCCGACTTTACATGCGCCGCGTTCGTTACATGAAGTACTCTCTGCTCAACATAAAACGGTTGGCGTGCTTTGTGATGCACATGCATCGCAGCGATTGGTTGATGCCGTTGCTGGTGCGCAGGAGATAACCTTATTTGTTGGTCCAGAAAGTGATTTTACGCACGAAGAAAAACAATTGATATGTCAGTCTGGTGCAAAGACCTGCCGATTAACGCCAACAATTTTACGTGCACAGCAAGCAGCGGCCGTTGCGGTTGGTATTATACGTTCACAGTAGGTTGTTTAAGATATAGCGGCGATAGTTGTTGGGTCCGTGTGCCGGTGTTATATGCTGACAAACAAGCGTGAGCCGTGGCATCAAGAGGTGTGTAAGCGCATGCTGGTTCTAAAAATTGTGCATGCACGCCAAGTTCATGCGATATTTCATTTTTAAAAAATTCCGCACCCATGCCGGCAAAAATAAGTGTTTTGTTGAGTATTCGTAGTTTTTTAAGCACCTGTGCTATTGGTGCACATCCGGTTTTTATTTCATTTTTATCGTGATAGGCATAGTACGCATCGTTGTTAAATGCATTTAAAAGAATAACGTTCTCCTGTTGGCGTGTAAGTGCGGTTAAAAATGTACGAAGCCCATCGATGCCAACGAGTGGCACATGCGTTGCAAATGCCATGCCATTGACCGTTGCAATAACGACGCGTAGTGTAGTGAATGGTGCTGGTCCTTGATTGACGCCAATAAAATCAAGATTGCTCCATGTTAGTTTGTTTTTTTCAATAAGATCGCTCAGCGCAGGCATAAGTAGTGCACACGCACTTTTTTTATCAAGAGTAAAAGTTTCGATGCACACATTGTTTGTGTAGAGTGCGCACTCAATAGCCGTGTAGGTTGCCTGGCTTACGATGTACGTGGGCATGAACTAGTGAGCTTTCTTGTATTTTTGTTGTTGATAAAAAATGCTAAATGCGTCAAATTCAAGTGTTTTTTCTCGTTTTGTTAAAATTTTACCACAATTGAGGCACTTCCATCCCTCGAAATTGAGAAAGTTGTCGAAAAACAATTGTTTGACCATAAGTCCCGAGCACTTGCGACATTTCACCGATTTTCCCTCCTCTTTACGCGCTTTGACATTCCCCCTCATGCAAGAGCCCGCAGCACGTCTTGCTTTCGCTCCTAATACTGTAAAAGAGAAAAGCGGTGCTTGTCAATAATTTAGGTCTTTTTAAACACAAGTACTTGTAAAATTCTGCGAGGGCTGGCTTTTTGCACTTGAAACACATATCCCTTGTATACAACACGTTCACCTTTTTTGGGAACGTGCTGGAGGGTTTCTGATAAAAACCCCGCAACAGTGAGGGCATGATTTGTTTCAAATGAAATGTTAAGCGTTTTTTCAAGCGTATCAAGATTTGCGTTACCATTTACAAGCCATTGGCCATCTTCAAGCATTACGATCGTGCTTGCGCCGATTTCATGTTCATCTTTTATTTCACCGACAATTTCTTCAAGCACGTCTTCGAGCGTGACGAGACCAGCAATTGCGCCGTGTTCATCAAGCACAATTGCCATGTGTATTTGTTTGTCTTTAAAATCTTTAAGCACTTGATTGACGCGTGCGCTTTCAGGCACAAAAATTACCGGGCGCATCACCTCGCGTATGATGCGTTCGTATTCGCCACGTTGCAAAAGCTGAAAGATGTCTTTTTGATATAAAATACCCACAATATTATCTGGGCGTTCATCGTATACAGGCAAGCGCGAAAATTGATGCGTGATAAAAATGGAGAGCGCTTTTTGTATGGTTGAGCGCGCATCAATCGTGATCATATCAGGTTCAGGAACCAAGATTTCGCTGATCGTTGTGTTGCAAATGCGGAAAATATTTTGCAACATTGCACTTTTTTCCGGTTCCATGAGATTTTTTTGGTTAATGTAATCGATAAGAAATTTGATCTCTTTTTCGGAGGTAATCAAATGCGCATTTTGTTCACGTGCTCCTAACATGCGATTGCTCAACAACGTAAGTACTTTAACAAAGGGATATAGCGCATAATAGGTGACGCGTATGATCCATAGTGCTGAACCTAAAAAGCTTTCGCCATGCAACTTGGCGAAGTTTTTGGGTAAAATTTCACCAAATATCAAAAGGCACAGCGTTGCCAATGCGATGCCAAAAGACAAACCAAGCCCAGCAGATAAGTGCCACTGCTGGAAAAGCTGTGTCATCAGTTGTGTGCTGAGCGCGGCAGCAGTAACGTTTGCTAAATTACATGCAATAAGGGTTGTAATTAAAATGCGGTGTGGCGCTTCCTCAAGAATTGCCAAGATTTTTTGATGTTGGGGTACTGTTTGAGAAAGTTCGCGAATTTTAAAAAATCTAATAGCAGTAACGGCCGTTTCAAGGTACGAAAAAACCGCGGTCGCACAGAGTGCGATCATAAATAAAACAAGGCTTAAAAGTATACTCATAGATTATTCTTACTCGCTCTCTTCTTCTTCCTCTTCGACGTGTGCCGAAGTTCCAAGTTCTTTTTCAAAAAATGACTGTAATCGTTTTGTGCGTGATGGATGGCGCAATTTGCGCAATGCTTTAACTTCAATTTGTCGGATGCGTTCGCGGGTGACAGAAAAATCTTTGCCAACTTCTTCCAGTGTATGTTCTGAGGCAACATCAATGCCAAAACGCATTTTTAATACTTTTTCTTCGCGTGGTGTAAGCGTTTTTAAAATTTCACGCACACGTTCTTTCAAATCGTTGCTCGCAACAGATTCTGCTGGCGACGTGTCTCGTTCGCTTTCAATAAAATCTTTAATTGATGCATCTTCACCTTCGCCAACGGGTGTTTCAAGTGAAATGGGTTCTTTGGAAATCTTGATGATGTTTTTCACTTTTTTTTCATCAAGATTAAGTTCTTTTGCAAGTTCGGCATAGGATGGTTCCCGCCCATGTTCTTGTAAAAACACGTGTTTAATTTTATTAATTTTGTTGAGTGTTTCGACCATGTGCACGGGCACACGAATAGTACGCGATTGGTCGGCAATTGCACGTGTGATTGCTTGGCGAATCCACCATGTTGCATACGTTGAAAATTTATATCCTCGTTCAAATTCAAATTTTTCAACCGCCTTAAGTAAACCAATATTTCCCTCTTGGATAAGATCCAAAAAGTGCAATCCGCGATTGATATATTTTTTGGCAATATTTACTACTAAACGCAAATTTGCTTTTGCCAAATCATCTTTGGCCTCTTTATCTTTGAGCTGTCCTTGGGTGAACTGTTGATAAGCGGCAACAATTTTTGGTTTGGGCAGACCCATTTCGCTTTCAATATTTTTGATACCTTTGTGCGCGATACGAATATTTTTGTCAAGTTCAAGCGCGAATTCTTTTTGAGATTTTTTGCCCTTAAGCGTTTTTAACTCTTTGGTTAGCGCATCAATTTGATCTTCTTTTTCTTGGATTTTTTGCAAACTTTTTTCAATACGTTTGCCAAATTTTTTGATTAATTTTGTTGACCATTTGATCGCTTTGATTGCATTTTGAAGGGCAATGCGATTTTCTTTTACTTTAATAAGCATTTCTTGTTTAGCTTTTTCTGAAGAGAGCTTATCACGATAGGCATAATAAATTTTTGTTTCATTTTCCATGAGCTCTTTGATCGATGCAATGCATGCGAGAAGATGTTTCTTTTCTTCATCGATCTTTGGGACATTCTCTTCATCATATTCGGAAAATTGCACAAGATCTTTTAGTGGAATAGAATTTTTTTGCAAACGTTCGCCAATAATAACAAATTCCTTGGCAACAAACGGGAATTGCACGATTGAATCAATCGATTCCGCTTTTCCCTCTGCTAATTTATTGGCAATGATTTGCTCAGTTTTTTTGTTTAAAAGAGGGATTTTGCCAATGTCGCGCAAAAATGCTTTGACGCAGTCAGTTAGCTGTGAATCACCACCGCGCACAACTTCTTCATCGGCTGCTGTTTCATCATCGTCCTCAGCTTTGGTGTGCAATTCCAACGAGCTTTCAAGAACTTTGGCATTTTTGCCCTCTTGCTCTTCGGTATGACTAAATGCCTCAACATCGGTGTCAGCCTCAAGCTCCTCTTGCATGACCAACTCAACGTTGGCCTTATCAAGGTGCTTGAGTAGTTGATTCATGAGCTCTTCAGAAAGTTTATTTTCTTCGCCAAATGCGGTAACGCGTTCATATGACAGAGCGCCATGTTTTTTGCCTTCTTCAATAAGTGGTGCCACTGCGGCCAGAAGATCTTCTGGCGTGGTAATTTTTGGTGCGTTTTCTGGTGGTGTTGGTTGCAATTTTGTTTTCTTTTGACTGACAATTTTTTTAGCAACATCTTTTTTTGACGTTGATTTGAGTGCGCTTTTTGGTGTGGCGTGCGCTGGGCTGAAAAGTTTTTTAAGGGCAGTCGTTATTTTTTTTGCCATGCAAAACTCCAATTTACAATACGTTTTTTCAGCTCTTGCAATTGCTGCAAGAGCGAGCTAACAGTTTGTTGATCATGTTGATGTTGCGCCTGGGCGATGCGTTCTTTGAGTGCGTGCGAAAGTGTGCGCCAATGTTGCCGTAGGCATTCATGCATAATAGGCGCTTGATCTTTTTCTTGTAAATAATCGTGCATCATAACAATACTTTGCAAGAGTTGCTGATCGTGCGCAGAAACTGCCGCAAGCGCCGCATCAAGGGCATGATCTGGCATTTTTGCTGCAGCGTTAAGCGCAGTTTTTAAGGGTTCAGTGAGCTCATGCATTAAAAGTATACTTTCATCAGTGGTGAGCAAATGAGGGTATTTGATGAGCAACGCAAACAATTTTTTTTCATGATCAGCAATTTTTTTGATGGGTTCCTGTGTTTCGGTCGTTTGAGGTACAATTTTTTGTACGTTCATAGAGTGTTGTGCGTGACAAGCACGCCTGAGCGTTTCGAGCGGAATGTTTGTTGTGTGCGCCATTTCTTGCAACAAGATATCTTTTTTAAGCTGATCACCAACATTGGCAATCATGGCAACCATATGGTGCGTGACCGCCAACTTTTTTTTGAGTGATTGTTGGTGAAACAACGCACTAGAAGATTGTACAAAAAACGAAAAGATATCACGCGCATGCTGTACCAGATTTTGTACCGTATGCCCGCCCCCTAAAAATGATGCCGGATCTTCTCCTTTGGGTAGACTGATAACCCATAATTCTATATTAGCATCCCAACACAAATGTGTCAATCGCAAAACTGCCTGCAAACCAGCGTTATCGCCGTCATAAAGGACGTAAACACGTTCCACGTAGCGGGCTAATTGGTGCAAATGTGTGTTCGTGCATGCTGTGCCGAGCGTTGCCACCGTGTTTGAGTAGCCATATTGTGCCATGGCAACACAGTCGATGTATCCTTCAACTAAAAAGGCTGTTTGGCGTTCTTGCAGCGCACTTTTTGCTTGCTCCAGCCCAAAAAGGAGTGAGCCTTTGTTAAAAAAAGCACTTTCGCGAGAATTGTAGTATTTTGCGCGTTCATCTTGTGGGCGAAACACGCGTCCGCCAAAACCACAATGTCGGCCTAAATGGTCGGTGATGGGAAATATAATGCGTTCTTCAAAAGGACAATAATGTGTTTTGCCGGCAAATTTTCCTTCAAGAACAATACCAGCATCAAGCAAATCTTTGAGCAAAAAACCGTGCGGTTGTAGGTGTTGCTGTAATGCTTTGAGAGCTTTGGGCCCACCAGGAAAGTAGCCGAGCGAAAATTTTTTTATGGTCTGTGCATCGATATTGCGTGAATCGACGTATGTTGTTGCCAAATTTGATATGCGCAGTTGTTGATGGCACCAAATGGCAATATGCTCACACAGTGCATAAAAGCGTTGCTTTTCATCGGTGCTTACCAAGGGTATTCCGTCTCCTTTGAGTACGCTTTCTGGGACTTCAAGTGCATATTTTTCAACAAGGAGCTGGGCGGCTTCAAGCTGCGTGCAGTGTTCTATCTGCGAAATAAATGCAATCGCATCACCGCTTGCGTGGCAGCCAAAGCAATAAAAAATTTCTTTATGCGGACTGACGGTAAACGATGCATCTTTTTCTTGATGAAAAGGGCAGCGGCCTTTGTAATAAAGGCCAGCACGTTTTAACGAAACATATTCGCGTGCCACATCAAGCATGTTCACGCGTTCTTTGACGAAACTAAAAAGATTCATGCGTCTGGGTACGGTTTTGTGTTCGCGGTACTGGCTCTCACTAACACTAACAAGCCAACGCAAAAAAGACAAAGGGCAAGTAAGCGATCTGGCGAATGAAGAAGTGTTGCGATATGATCTGCTCGCCAAAAGTCATTGATAAAGCGTTCAGTTGACGCGCCCATTAAATATACACCAAACAGCTGTCCTGGCTTGTGTAAAAAGCGACGCGCAACCGTGTGCATAAAAATAAAAAGTACAAAAAGGCTGAGTGCGCTGTACAGTTGTGTTGGGTGTAGTGCGATGCCGCGCGGGGCATAAGACTCTGGATGGCTATAGGTGATTGCCCAGGCAATGGTTGTCGGAATACCATGACAACAACCGGCGCAAAAACAGCCAATGCGCGCAATTGATTGTAAAAGTGGTGCGTACAGGCCGGTGATATCAAGCACCGGGGTAATAGGAATATGTTTGATACGCACATATACAGGGATGCCAATCATGAGTGCAATGATGCTGCCTTGCAGTGAGTAGCCAGGCTCCCATGGGGCAATGATTTCATAGATTGAATGATAGAATTGCCAATCAGTAATAATTGATAAGAGCCGGCCACCAATGATGCCAAGAATAATGCCACATGCGATGATGCCAGAAAGTTGTCCCGGCTTTAAAAATGTACGTGTAATACGGTCTCGTTGTGCCAGCAGGAGAAACATGAGTATCCCGACGGCAATCCAAAAACCGTAAAGATGAAAGTAAAAAGGGCCGATGTGAAATAAGTATGGAATCATAGTTTTGAATTTTCTGGCAAAATTAACCAAAGGTTTTAACTAACTTTAGTATAGCCAAAAAACGTTTTTTTGTGATTTATTAGTCTTTAAGCGCTTCGGTTTTATGCCGAATATTTTAAAAAATCTATTGTAGGAGTTTGCGATGACTAAAAAAAATTGTCGACTTATGATGCGTTTGTTCAATCAATGAGTGAGTCAGAAAGAAAAGATTTTGAAAAAGAATACAAAGATTTACTGCTTTCAGAGTTGCTTATTGCGCTGATGAAACAGGATATGATTTCTGTACGACAACTTGCAGGGGCTGTTGGTATTTCCCCAACCATTGTGCAGGGAATTCGTTCCGAATCGCGCAAAAATGTAAGCATGCGCAGTTTTCTTAAGATTTTGCGTGGGCTTGGTTGTAAGCTTGTTATTGAAAAAGATAAGCATCGTTTTGCCATTGATTTGACTCGCGAAACAACGAAATTATAAAGAATGTTGTTGTCGCTCAAAATGTTCTTGAATTTTCCAAATAAGCAGTGAGATTGCCGCCGGTGTCATGCCGGGGATACGGCTTGCTTGTGCAATGTTTTGTGGCTTGTAGCGCACGAGTTTTTGTTGTAGTTCTACCGAAAGTCCGGGCATATGCGCAAACGAAAAATCTGCTGGAAATATCAACTCTTGATATTTTTGTGCTTTGGCGATTTCTTTTTGTTCTCGTTCAAGATATGGGGCATATTTTTGTTCGGCTTGTACGGTGAGCTGTGCACGCGCATGAAGTTCGTGAATAGATAATTTTTTTTCAAGACACGCATGAATATGTGCTTTTTCGCGTACAAAATCATCATATATTTTTTGTTCGATCAAGCCGAGTTCGTAGCCTTTATTCATGAGGCGTAAAAACGCATTATCTTGACGTAAACTAATGCGATGTTCTGCACGAGACGTGAACATACGGTATGGTTCATCGATGCTCATGGTTACCAGATCATCGATCATGATGCCAATATAACTTTCATGTCGCTGCAGAGTAAATGCTGGCAGTGCATGTGCTTTATTGTGTGCGTTGATGCCGGCAATAAGTCCTTGTCCAGCGGCTTCTTCATAACCTGTGGTACCATTAATTTGTCCGGCCAAAAAAAGTCCATCGACGATTTTGAGTTCCAAGGTGTGCTTGAGTTGATCTGGATATACAAAATCGTATTCAATTGCATAACCATATTTTGCGATAACAACATCATGTAAACCAGGAATGGTGCGAATAAAAGCTTCTTGTACTTCTGCTGGCAGTGATGTTGAAATACCATTGGGATACATTTCATTGATGAGTAAACTCTCTGGTTCAATAAATACATGGTGAGATTTTTTATCAGCAAAGCGGACAATTTTATCTTCAATTGATGGGCAATAGCGCGGTGGTTTTCCTTTGATATTGCCGACATGGATAGCAGAGCGGTGTGCATTGTGTGCGATAATTTTATGTGTTTGTTCATTGGTGTGCGTAATAAAACAGTCATGTTTATGCGCGACATGATGCGGCATATATTCGTATAGAAATTCCAAGGGATCAGACTTTTGCGCTTCCATAGCAGAAAAATCGATCGTGTCTTTTTGCAATCGGGCTGGTGTGCCAGTTTTGAGGCGATCCATGTGCAAGCCGATATTTTTGAGAAACACTGAAAGATCAGAAACTGCTGGTTCATCACTTCTGCCGCCTGGATGATGTTTTTCACCGATGTGAATAATGCCATTTAAAAATGTTCCCGTCGTGAGCACAACGCAGCGCGTGGCATAATCGGTTCCATTAATGCGTAAGCCGACAACGCGGTTGCCATCAAGAAGTACGGTTTGTCCTTCGCCAGCAACAATTTCTAAATTTTTACGTGCATACAAAAATTTTCTGGCAGTTGTTTTGTAGGTTTCTTTGTCAATTTGTAGGCGCAATCCTTGCACGGCAGGACCTTTGCGCGTATTAAGCATACGCGCTTGCAAATACGTGTGCGTACACAACGTTGGCATCAGGCCACCGAGCGCGCCAAGTTCAAATACGATGTGTCCTTTACCAATGCCACCGATTGCCGGGTTGCATGACATGTGGCCGATTTTTTCAATGTTAAGCGTGACGAGCAACGTGCGAGATCCCATGCCAGCAGCTGTCCATGCAGCTTCGATACCCGCATGTCCACCGCCAACGACAATAACGTCGAATGATGTGTTATTCATATTTTTGATAATTTTTTAAACTTGAACGCCCCACAATACTTTTAGTGTATCGGGGGCGTTGTTTATCGCAAGAGTAACATCATAAGATGCGTTAAGACCTCCACTTCCCAACGCTAATTGTGCAAACGACGACCGACGGTTCGGTACATTTGTAAACCTTTAATAGGGTTTTTGCTTGCCGCTTCTACTTGTTGCAATACCGGTTTGAGCGCTTGTTTAGTTTCATGGTCTGATAGTCGTTCGTACGTTTGTTGCAACCTCGTGCCAAATTCTGGCACACTCGCTGCCGGTTGCTTGACCGCATTACACAACGGTTTGAGATTATCGCAAAATGTGCGTGTTTGCGGTTTTGATTGATTCGTTTGGCTGAGCGTTTCGAGTTTTTCGGTAAAATAACGCTTGCCTTTTTCTGCAGGAACTGCCGGGTTGAAAAACGCCTCAAGATTTTTGGCAATGATTTGACGACGATGCGCAGGTTCAAGTTGGTCAACGACCGCACGCTTAACGTCAGTTGATAATTGTTGTGCGGGAGCACCTTTATCAATGGCGCTTACGGCAGCATGTAACTTTGGGTCTTGCTGAGCAAGCGTTTTTGTTTCTTGTACCAAATCAGTCAACGCATCTGCGGCATTCATGCCGATAGAAAAAAGGGAAATGCTCATTAATACTCTCAACAGCAAATCACGACGATTCATAGATCCTCCTTGGTAGAAAATTTTTTGAAGGGTGTGTTTGTTGATGAGAAAGAAAAACGTTTTTGCAAACGTTATAACTAATCTACTATAAAACGGTTTTTTTGTCAAAGCTTAGGGTTCATTTACTTGAGACATCAATTTGGGAAATGCCGATAAATTTTGGCAAGGTTCGTTTTTCTGCTGCCGGAAGTTCTCGTAAACATAACTTCACAACCTCCTTGATATTTTTATTGAGTTGGTCGAGTGTTTTAGCTTGTGTGTGGGCCCCAGGAATTGATGGGACTATGGCGATATACATGCCTGAAGATGGATTTTTTCGACGTAGCTTACGATTTTCATCACACCTTTTATTTATATATCTGAGTTAAGCGTTAGCTTCGATACTATTGCAATATTTTTATTTCGTGAAGAGTTTATGCATAAAGCACTATTCTATAATTGAAAATTTATAAATATTGAATCATGGCCGTCGATTGACGAATTAAGCGTTTTTTGCTAAAGTTAATTTTGATGTTTTTTGGAGGTTGATCATGGCTAAGGCGTCTTTGTCGTTTTTATTAATTGCGGTATTTTTACCTATTGGTTTAGTTTTGTCTGCAGACAAGTTCAAAAAAACTTTTGCGTTGCCTAACGGCAAAAAAATTCATCTTGTTGTCGACGAGCTTGCTGGCCAATCGGTTGATGCGTTTATTATTGCCATCGGTGCCGGCGGCCTTCAGTCAGTGCTGCAAAAAGCGCTTGCAAGAACTGTTGTTTATCCTGTCGATTCTCGTTGGTTAGGACAACATAACAAAACCATAGATGACGTTATTGACTTTTTGAGCAGGCTACAGACACGCGTGCAAGAAGTTACATTTGTTATAGCAAAGAGTGATAAAAATTGGCAGCAATTATTTAAAGATTTTGATTATTGGCTGCTTGTTCAAGTTGATGATGTGGAGTGTTTTACAGCGCAAAATCAAGCTGCAGCTGATTTGCGCGCGGTAATAAGCAGCGCCGAAAGTGCTTCGAATTGGTGTAGCAATACAATCGCAAGTGTGGTCTTGGGTACGTGTGCCTACGCACTATGGCGCTATCGCGATATAATTATGGCGGCATGTAAAAATTTTTTTCAAAAACGCGCCGCGGCCATTTTTAGCTTCTGAGTTTTTTATTATGCGTTGTACTCAACGCGTATAATTCTTTGGTTGCTTTCTTTTGGCACATATGACAAAAATATGTGCACGGTATTTTGTGGCAATATCTGCTCTACCATTTCTGGCCATTCGATAAAAACAAGCGCCTGTTTATCATGAATAAATTCATCAAAACCAGCTTCATAAAAATAATTAAGCGATGAGAGTCGGTAAAAATCAAAATGGTATATGCGCTGATTTTGCGCATCGGTGTATTGCGTTAAATAGGTAAACGACGGGCTTGTGATGGGTTCTTTGATGCCGAGCGCGCGAGCTATGGCGCGCACAAGCGTTGTTTTTCCTGCACCCAATGGGCCATACAGCGCAATGACGCGTGATTCTTTAATGAGTGGCTCAAGTTGCGCAACAATCTCATCTATTTTACCAAGGCCGAACGAGCATTGTAGGACAATTTTGTTATTTTTTTTCATAAAATTCACTTAACGACCAGTATAAAGCTTCTTGCGTGTTGGGAAAATCTTTTTGTTTTACTAATGATCTTTCTTGAAAATATTTGGGCGATAACGGATTAGACTTTATTGTTGTTCGTGCTGCATTGCACTCATGACTCTTCCTTGTTACAATAATGATGGTTTTTTTGAAAGATGCCGAAGTGGTGGAACTGGCAGACACGCAGCTTTGAGGGGGCTGTGGGAGAAATCCTGTAGGGGTTCGAGTCCCCTCTTCGGCACCAACCTACGCCAAGGCTTTCGCCGTCGCCAAAGGCTAAGGCGGACAGGTCGGTTGGCAGGCCCATCTTCGCTCTACGGAGCTACGACTGGCGCGACCGCTTAATAGCGAAGACTGCCCGTCGTAGCTTGTAACAACGAAGAAATTACCACGAGCATTGTAAACAGCGAAGGCTGGGCGAGTTTACGCGGGAATGACTTCAAAGTAAGTGCTCAGCGGTTGGCTTTATCAAGCTTTTTGCGGAGATTGCTTAAAATAAAGTAAATTAAAAATAAAGTGTTAAAGGAGATTCATTTATGGTAACTGCAATGCGTCGCACGTTTATTTCAAGCTTGGGTTTTTGGATTGTACTCGCTGGTATAGCGTTGTACTTTATTTATCCGCCAATGAAGCAATTAAAATTTGGCAGCGATCTTGTTGGGGGACGCTACATTACGCTTGGTGTCAAAACTGGCGAAGCTGTCGTGTACGAATTGCAATCACTCGTGCAGGCTGGTTTGAATACACTCAAAACGGCAGATAAAATTGAACCAGTTGCGGTAAAGCCAGATGCGCAGCATCCAGCGATAACGATATCATTTAGCAAACAAGAAGATGCGCTCAAGGCGCAACAGGTGATCGAAAGTGACTATCGTGAGCATTATAATACCTCAAAAGATATCAAATTTAATCTTGTCGGTAATGATTTAGTGGTAAAATTTTCAGAACGCAAAGAAGAAGAAATCAGAAAAACCGCACTGCTTAACGACAAAGAAGTTTTACGCACGCGTTTAAATGCAATTGGCGTTGAAGAAGTTCCGGTTTCGATTCATGGCAAAGATCGTATTGTTGTCGAATTGCCCGATGTACAAGATCCGATTCAAGCTAAAAAAATGATCGGCACGCCAGCTATGCTTGAATTCCGCATTGTTGAAGAAGGGCCAGCTGCCTCGCGTGAAGAGCTGCTTGATAAATTCAATGGTGAAATTCCTGAAGGCATGGAAATTTTAGAAGGGCGCGACCGTCGTTCAGAAGGGGTTTCGTATTATTTAGTTCCAAATTACTCTGAAGTTACTGGTCGTTATTTGCTCAAAGCAAAACCACAAATGGGCCAAGCACGCGGCGGTCAAATGGGCATGCTGGTTGCCTTTGAATTTAATGCAGAAGGTGGCGACAAATTCTATCAAATGACGTCGCAAAATCTTGGCCGTCTCTTGGCCGCTATTCTTGATAAAAAAGTTATTTCGGCAGCAACGATTCAAGATAAAATTCGTCGTCATGGTACTATCAGTGGACAATTCTCCCCTGAAGAAGCAAAAGAATTGGCAACCATGTTTAAATCTGGTGCATTTTCTGCGCCAGTTACCTTTGAAGAAGAACGCAACATTGGGCCGGCGTTAGGACAAGATTTAATTAAGCGTGGGTTAATTGCATGCGGTGTTGCGATTACATTACTTTTTATTTTCAGTGTTGTGCTCTATAAGTTATCAGGGCTCTTTGCATTCTTCGTTTTACTGTATAACTTGCTCATGGTTTTGTTTATTTTGCGAAGCATACATGCAGCATTGACGTTGCCTGGTATTGCGGGTTTGGCCTTAACTGTTGGTATGGCGATTGACTCATCGATTTTGATTTTTGAAAAAATTCGCGAGTTGCTTGCACAAGGTGTTCCGGTGCCCCAGGCCGTACGCCAAGGGTTTGCGAGTCCTCTTTCAATAATTTTAGATGCCAATATCATGAACTTTATTGTCTGCGTTATTCTCTACAATTTTGGTACTGGTCCTATCAAAGGTTTTGCTATCACGACGATGATTGGTATCATTATGACGCTTATTTCAGGACTGTTGGTCTTACGGTCAATTTTTGAAGCATGGCTTTCGCGCGATATACAAAAATTGAGTATCTAGATATACTAAAAACAGATGATTGTTGAGCCATAAGACATTCTGGTTGATTGAAATTAAGTGATGATTTTGGCGGCGTAGCTCAGTTGGTTAGAGCGGCAGAATCATAATCTGTAGGTCCGGGGTTCGAATCCCTGCGCCGCCACCAACCTTCGCTTGCGCGGGAGGACCTTTTTAAGCTACGGTTGGCTTCGCCAGCTTTCGGTGGACAGATAATTGCGAAGGTTGTCCGTCGAAGTTTAATGAAGCTTCGTAGTTTTACCCTCAAGCGTAGTCGGATGGATACATGGCGGGCTTGGCTATGGCACAGCTGTCGCCAACTCTGAGCAGACGAGTGATTGGTTACACGCTTTTGAAAGAGTGCAGCCACGCTGCGTGAAAGATTTTGCTATGACGATTCCTTTAGTTCTTACAATGGTACGTCTTGTTGGCGCCTGGTTATTGGCTCCTCTTCTTGCATATTTGTTGCCCACGGCAAGCGCAGTAATGCAGTGGACGTTAGCGGTGATATTTCTTTTTCTTGCTTTTACCGATGCATGTGATGGTTTTTTTGCGCGTAAATATCAGCAGGTTTCGCATCTTGGATGTGTGCTTGACCCGATTGCAGATAAATTTTTGGTTATTGGTTGTTTGCTCGCGCTGCTCTCGATAGGACGCATTCCGTTTTGGGTTGTTTTTTTGTTGTTGATGCGCGAGCTTGTTGTGATGTCATTACGTTTACTTGCTGCTGAATGTAAAACCGAGATCGTGGTGAGTTCAAGCGCTCGTGCCAAAACATTGGTGCATGTGCTTCTGGTTGCATGGTGTGTGTGCCCGTTTGGCAGATGTGAGCATATTCTTTGTCAGTTGGTGATGTTTTTGTTGTGTGTGGGCAGTGTTGCTTTGTCATGGTATTCGGCTGCTGGTTATGCACGTCTTTGCTGGCGTGTAGTAAAAGGATCATTATGAGTTTTGATGAACTTGCGCAGGTCTTTGCACGCTTGGAGCAAGAGCCATCGCGTTTAGGGATGACGCGGTTGCTCGCCGAGCTTTTTGGTGCGCTTGATGCGCAAGAAGTGAGCATTGTTGCCTATTTTTGTACGGGCGTTTTGCAGCCTCCATACAAAAATATTCAAACAAACATTGCAGAAAAGATGGCTATCAAGGCCGTTGCGCAGGCACTTGAACAATCTCCTGAGCAGGTAAGCGAGGAGTTAAAACATGCTGCTGATCTCGGAGAATTAATTGGGCAGCAGGCACGATGGCGACCATCACGTGTCGCGAGTATCACGCGTATATATGAGATGCTCAATGATATTGCACGAACTACTGGTGTTGGCTCACAAGATGCAAAAATTCAGGCACTTGTGCAGGCTCTCACGAGCGTAAGTCCATTGGCAGCAAAATTTGTTGTGCGCATTGTGCTTGGTACGTTACGTCTTGGTTTTTCTGAGATGACGATTATTGATGCGTTGTCATGGCTTCTGATTGGTGACAAGTCCCAAGCAGATGTCATCGAAGATGCATATAATGTGTGTGCTGATATCGGACTCATTGCGCAAACCGTTAAAACCGATGGTTTGGATGGCATCAAGCATATGCATATAACGATTGGCATTCCCGTGCGTCCAGCAGCTGCAGAGCGGTTATCTTCAGCAGAAGAAATTATTAAAAAAATAGGCCCATGCGTTGCTGAGCCAAAACTTGATGGCTTTCGTTTGCAAATCCATATTGATAAAACTCATGCGCATTCAAAAATTTATTTTTTTTCACGCAATTTAATTGATATGTCAGCGATGTATCCTGATTTGGTTAAAGCACTTGAACCATTGAAAGTCGATACGCTTATTGTTGAAGGCGAAGCAATCGCCTTTGATCCTGATACCGGTAGCTTTATGCCGTTTCAGGAAACGGTTAAGCGCAAGCGTAAGCACGATATTGCTGAAGTTGCACAACAGTTGCCATTGCAATTATTCTTGTTTGACGTGCTTTATGTTGATGGGCAACCAGTGCTTGATCAACCGCTTGCAAAAAGACGTGCACTTCTTGAACACATCGTACAAACTTCTCCTATTGATCATGCGCTGGTGCATGTTGATGCGCAGATGCCGATTAAAACGGCGCAAGAACTTGAACAGTATTTTTTAGAACAGGTGCATGCTGGGCTTGAAGGGGTTGTTGTGAAGCGGCCCGATGCCGTGTATCAGCCAGGAAAACGTAATTTTAATTGGATTAAACTTAAGCGTTTGGAGCGTGGGCACTTGCTTGATAGTGTTGACTGTGTTGTGCTTGGTTATTATTACGGTTCGGGCAAGCGTGCGGGGTTTGGCATTGGTGCAATTTTGGTTGGCGTGTACCAAAAATCTGGTGACGTATTTCAGACGATTGCAAAAATTGGCACCGGATTTTCGGATGAACAATGGAAAGAGTTAAAAAAGAAGTGTGACGCGCTGCGGGTACAAGAAAGGCCAGTTGATGTTATATGTCACAAAAATTTATATCCAGATGTTTGGGTAAAACCGTCACTAGTTGTTGAAGTGACGGCAGATGAAATTACGCTGTCACCGCTTCACAGTGCAGGTCAGATTGATGATCGTTCTGGCTTTGCGCTTCGCTTTCCGCGCTTTGTGCGCTATCGTGATGATAAAACTGCATATGAAATTACTGATATTGATGAAGTGCGCGAATTATTTCAACAACAGAAAAAGTCATAATTTCATTTTTATACGATGCATGCTGAAGCGATTAAATAATTTTGATAAGAAGGATTTATTACGAGCTTCCAGTACTTCAATCTTTTTGTTTAATGCCTGTATTGATGCGATCAAATAAGGGACCAGGCGTTCATACGAAATGCCGCGTAGATCATTGTATTCACCAATTTTATTTGGCAACGGCAAAACAACTTCTGGAATAAGTTTTTCAACTTCCTGAGCGATTAAACCAATCTGTTTGGTGTCTTGCGCTCTTACTGCTTTGATGTATTCAGCTGTCCAGTTATATGAGATTGGGCGCAATTGGTTAATTGCTTTCAAACAATTTTGCTCATCAAGCATGCTTACTTTTGTTTTGAGCCGTTGATCAGATGCTGCGCACGATGATTGCGACCAGCTTCCTGATCCTTTGCTACATACATTGCCGCTTGCGCTGTCAACGGAGAATACGACATTACCAGCACCATCACGAACGGTTATATCGCCGCTGATATCTATCGATCCGACCCCGAGTGTACCATTTATGTAAATACTTCCTGTGCTGTAGACATCACCACCAGCAACATTGAGTGTGCCATAAACATCAGTTCCCAAATCGGTTGTGCGTATGTTTCGTGTACCAATTGTCGATGTGCCAAGACCTTTGAGTGAAAATGCTTGTCCGTTGACGGTATCTGAGTCCCCAGCATTGTATGCAAACCACGCAACAACGCTGTTGCCGCCGCACAATGCAATTGCAGGCAGCGCATTTGAGTTGATTATGTTATCAGCGTCAATCGCCGGATAAGCCGCATCAACAGCTGTTCCTGTTCGCGTGTAGTTTCTTACAAATAATTTATTTGTGTCTTGTTCCCAACATACGATGAATGATGTACCATTTGCTCCTGCGGCCGATTGGTCCCCAACGACACTGGTACCACTTACTGAAGTTTCTGCTGTTATCACGCTTGTAAGCGCATTATTATAAACTTCATAATAAAGATAGCCGTTTGTTACATCTTTATATGTGAAAATGGCGTTGCCGTGATTGATGGCAGCGGTAGCGGGTTGACAGGTGGCATTGAGTTTACTGGTACTCAATTGTGTGATGGTGCCTGTAGGTCGTGTACCGCCTGATGATGGCATTATGCCTGAAAGGCAGCCCCATAAATATTCAGAGCCAAGATCTTGGCAATTCCAACAAACAATTGCGGTGCTCCCGCCGGCATAGGTTGCGCTTGGTGATAGGTTTGCAGCCGTGAGATACGTTGCATCAGAAACACGTGTTGGGGTGTCATCAACAGTGCCAGTCGCGGTGACCGTGTTGGTGTAGATTTCATAGTTAGCACCATTTTGGTATGTCCAAAAAACGGCGATGGTACCATCTCCAGAAACAACGACGGCAGGTCGATAACCGGTGTCTGCCGGCGCAGTATTAGTTCCAGAAACTTTTATTGCCGCTTCTACTGCTGCTTGCGTTGTCATGTTGTATCGACGGATGTAAACATCTTGTGTGGTATTTTCAATCCATGCTGCTATGAGATAATTATCCGTCGCATCATAGGTAAGCGCTATGCCACTCGCCGCTTGAGGTGCATGTCCAGAAGCAATGTCTGTTATGGCTGTGCCTTTTGCATAACTAGCAGTGTATGGCTGAATTTCGACGGTTCCCGCTGTGCCGTTATCATTATATGCGATGGCAAATGTATTATTGGTGCAAAAAGTAACGGCCGGCCCATACGATGTTTTGAACGTACCGCTTTTTACGGCCGGACTAAAAGCCGCTGCATCTATACGCGTGATACTATTGTAATAATAATTGCCTGTTGTTGAACTTCCGCTATAGGTAATACCAGGTGCCGTATATGTGCCCTGAGCAAATGTACTAATGCCAGTAACGCCAAGTGTGCCGCCAACAGTTGTATTGCCGGAAGCGCCTAGAACTTGGAATTTGGTTCCTGAGTTAGTGACCGTGATGTTTCCCGCATTTGTTATGGCTGCGCTTGTGGTTCCCGCGGCGTTTTGCACAGTCAATGTTGCACTATCGTGTGCAATGGTAGTAACGCCAGTATTGGCGGTAATGGCAAACGTATTAGTACTGCCATTGTTGATGGTGAAATTTGCGCCGGTGCCAGTTAATGTGCTCGCACCGGTGTCTTCAACGGTAAATACTTGATTGCCAGCGCCATCGCCAACTTGCAATTTTATGCCTGGGTTTCTTGTTATATTCATTGTTGCTAAAGCTTCTTCAACTGCTTCGTTGATGGCAAATTCTATGCTTGGCATTTGTTGATCAATTTTTTTTTGTAGCTGTTGCATGCGTTGTGTGATGGTTGCTATCAGTGAATCAGTGTATGCTTTTTCAGAGTGATTGTTCATACGTGCAACAACGGTTGCAAATTCGCGTAATTCGTCATTAAGCGTATTTATATCAGTAATTTTTGTTGCGCCGCGCAAGCAACCATAGATATGCGCAAAACGTTGATTATTTAGTTTATTTTTTTGTGCATAGGTGCCGACATCGGTCAAAAATTTTTCATATATTTTTTTGCGTGCAATTTTATGTGCTTGTGCTAGTGCCATTGGCATATATGAATCACCTGGAGCGCGCCGTGCAACACTTATGCACGGCAGTGTGTATAAGACTGCCGTGCAAAATATAAGATTCTTCATGCAAGTTCTCCTTAAATCCCCCGTTTACATTTCTACACTAGCGCCTGGAAATGCCAAAAGCAATGATCGTTTCCCTTATGCTCTTGAGATGCATGGCGGCTTCTTCCTGAAACTGTAAATTGAATCTTATTAAATTCCGTTTACGCCCTCGATACGTTCGGCTTTGCCGAAACACTCGGAGCGAAGGGCGAAATCTAAATCTCGTTCGTGGCGAGTTTCCGTCATTTCGCAAGAAATGACGCGAAGTATCGAGCCATGAACTCTTTTATTTCTGTATTCATCTTCGATAAAAAGCTATTATGTTGGCGAACGTAATCGTGCGTGCGCTTTTAACTGGTCAACTTCTTGTTGTAGGGCTTGAATGGCACCGATCAAATAGGGAATTACCTGTTCATATGTAACCGTGTAGAGTTGATCACCGGTTGGAAATGTTTTTTGTGCAACAATATTTGGCAATACTTGTTGCACTTCTTGCGCAATAAGACCGGCATTTTGTTTATCTGTGGCATGACTTTTTTTTCGCCAGTCGGGGGTAAACACAAATGTGACCGGCCGTAATTTTTCAATCGCTTGCAAGCAGTTTTGTGGATTAAGTGTTTCGACATTCGTCTTGATGGATGCATCAGAAACGCTGCAGACACCTGGCCCTTGGCCGCTTGAAACGCTGCCACGTGTACAGATGTCACCACTACTGCTGTCGATGCTACACATTGTTTCACCGCCACCGCCATTAGTGAAATTGATGCCACCGCTAACGGTGAGTGTTTTGTTGGTCGTGAATGTGATGTCATTCGTATTTTGCGTGACGGTAATATTATTGTCGGTATCTACCACACTGCCGCTGCCATTGAAACTACGAAACTGAAATACGGTGCCTACTTGCCCCTTGAAAGTACCTGAGCCAGTGCCGACGTTTATTGCTGTGTATGCGCCTGTTTGCGCAAAGGTGAGTGCATCAACGCCAACAATACCATGATTAACAGTATTTGTGCAGATCCAACTCGTGTTGCCATAAAGGGTTCCGCCCAAAATCATCGTGAATGCGGTTGCTGCGTCACTGCCGTTTGCAAAATCTATTGGTCGTGACCAGGCACCGATGGCAACAACCCAAATGCCATTTTGCACGCCATTTGTTTGGTTGGTTAACAACACGCGATTACCAGCTACGAGCGCAACGCCATCAATGGTTTGTTCACCACTTAAAATAACACTGCTGTCAGCAAGCGCATTACACGCGGCTTTAAAATGCAAACCAATTATTGCATTGTCGACGTATAATTTTGTTGTTGCATCATTCTCGGCAGTTGGCTCGGTGCCGAGCGTAAGATGCCCAGAAATATGCAAATTTCCAGTGATTGCATTGTTATTGTTGCCCACAACATTTAAATGTGTTGTTGTAACACCACTTGTTTGAAGGTGTTGAAGCGTTTTTTGCATTGCAACTTGAACAATTTGTGATGTTGCCGGCATTGCGATTGATAAAGATCCTTCTCGCGGCGCGCGCGTGTCAGCATTTTCCGGAGCAAATTCAGACCGTTGTGCATATGCTTGCATTGTAATGGCAAGCCATAGAAAAAGGACGCTTAAACGTCGCATAGAAGATTCTTTTCCAAGATTTTTGTACAACACCTTCGCGTAACACTAATGCTTCAAATCGAGCGTAGCAGATGCAAAATTTTTGCCAAGGAGCTGCTCTGGCTCAACACCGGAGTGTCGGACGCAATCAGCACGAAAGAACTAAAAAATTTTTAGTTTCGAAAGAATCATGTTATTTAAATGGGAAAAATCGAGCAGTAATATTTGATTCTTTTTTGACGTTCGTTTCTTCAGTTTGAACACGTTTGATATGATCTTCCAAATTGATTTCAATATCCTTTCCAAATGAAGGATCAATTGCTGGAAGGTTTATCCTTTTTTGGTTGCTGTTATAAGCCTCCTTGATTATTTTTTCGGTCTTTTCAAACCAAAGGTATAGATGGCAAAAAAGTGATTTGGCGAATTCAGTATTAATTGCTCGCAATTCACTCATTCTTACATCAAGTACACAGGCACAATATCCATGTGCGTAGTTACATTTTTCTAATACCGCACAATTGATCAATATAAACATATCCACTGCAAGCGAGGCCAGATCTTGCGCACGTTTGGTTTCAGGGTTAATCTTGTTTTCATTGTTGATATATCCAGGCTTTGTCACTTGTTGCTCTGCTACAGCATTGTCAGTAGCAATAATATGTTTGGTTAAACAACTAAGAACACAGCATAGTAATAAGGTTTTTTTCATGTTAATTTCTTTTCTTTTTGGTAATTTGTTCAAGCAGTTTAACTTTTTTTCGTGTTTTTTGCCATTCATTTTTTACGTTGTCGACATTGGGCCAATGGCTATAAAGTTAAACTCGTTATCGTGGAAGTCAAGGCCATTATCGTCTATTGTCCAAATCTCACATCCGTCTACTGTTGGGCGTGCCCCAAGGTTTGCAAATTGTGCGCTAGCCCAAAGGTCCCAATTAGGAACAACAGCGGTCGTTATTGTTGGAATGTCCGTAAAAGGTGTCGTGAAACTTATGGTATACTTACCTGTACTGTTACGTACAGAAGTGAATCCTTGGCCAAAGAGGGCTACGCCGTTTGACGCAACTGTCCCTCTGATTATCCTCAATCCCCTTGGAGCGCCTGCATAAACTTCATCATTGCGAACAACATTGGTTCTGTTGGTGTCAATCTTGACAACCGGATTTGATGTAGTATTGCCAATTGTTACTGCGCCCGTTGTGGTTCCAGTTCCAATATTTGTTGTTGTCGCGGCTGCGGTGTCTTTATTGATATCTACTGAGATTAACAGTATTTGTGCAGATCCAACTCGTGTTGCCATAAAGGGTTCCGCCCAAAATCATCGTGAATGTGGTTGCTGCGTCACTGCCGTTTGCAAAATCTATTGGTCGTGACCATGCACCGATGGCGACAACCCAAATACCATTTTGAACGCCATTAGTTTGATTGTTTAACAATACCCGGTCACCGGCTACAAGCGCAACGTCGTCAATAGTTTGTTCGCCACTCAAAATAATATTGCTGTCAGCAAGTGCGTTGCATGCTGCTTTAAAGTGCAAACCGATTATTGCCGTGTCGACATACAACTTTGTTGTCGCATCATCATTGGCGGTTGGCTCGGTGCCGAGCGTAAGGTGCCCAGAAACGTGCAAACTGCCAGTGATTGCATTGTGATTGTTGCCAACTACATTTAAATGTGTTGTAGCAACACCATTTGTTTGGATATGTTGCAATGTTTTTTGCAACGCAACTTGAACAATTTGCGATGTAGCTGGCATCGCTATTGATAAAGACCCTTCTCGCGGCGCTCGAGTTTCCGCATTTTCTAGGGCGATCTCCGACTGCTGTGTATACATGCGCATTATCATGAAAAGCCAGAGAAAAATGAAGTTTAAATGTCGCATGAAAGACTCTTCTGCTTTGTCTTAGATCGATCGTAGCAAATGCAAAACTTTTGCCAAGACAATGTCTACACGTGAGAATTCGTGTTTTTGGCCGATGATTTGCTCAAAGTCATATCCGTATGTCGTTCAACAAATGACCTTAATTTGGTAACGTCAGACTTTAACTGTTCAATTTCTCTGTGTGCCTTTTGTAGTTCATTCAACAATAAAACAGGCAAATCTTGATATTTAATTGTCAGCAATTCACCATCTTGATAAACCGCCAAATCAGGCTGTACTGCTGCTACCTCTTCTGCAATCAAACCAACACTTTTTGGTGCATCTTTTCCAAGGTTTGCAATAAAATCAAAGCGGACTGGGCGCAAATTCATTAAATAACTACTGTAATCTCCCATATCCTCAATATTAGTTTTATATGCACGTGCAGACGATATCGTGCCAAGCTGTCCATTTGAGTCAATAAGAACTGCAATTGCATCATCAGCACCTGTTGTTATGCCGCGAATGCCAGCAATATAGCATTTGTTTTGTTGGCCAGCACCAGACCCATCTGTACCAATTCTTGTCGTGTTGTTATCAGCGGCATCACCAACGTTGCCAATAATAATATTGCTTGAATTTGTTGTATTACAACTACTTCCTGCATTATAACCAATCA
>CAYSPS010000010.1:0-8506 GCA_964432975.1 uncultured Pseudomonadota bacterium
CCTTTTTATTTTTTGCAAGTCCTAGACAGAACTTTCAGCTAGTTCTCAACTCCTGTATGAAGTTGAAAATTTTTACGTGAGCGCAAAAGGGGGAGTTATGAAAAAGCTGCTCATGTATCTGCTCATAGGGGTTGGCCTTTTATATACGCGCGCCCTGGCAAAACTTTTTATTAAAACTGATAATCAGCCGTCAACAGAAGACAACCATAGCCTATGGGACAGCGATACAGATCTTCGCTAAATATCTAAATTTTTTACGAAACGGCCATTAAGACCAATAAATTTCCGACGCCCGTCAACATTGTCTCCCATAAGCGTCGCAAACCAACCATCGGCTTCAAGTTCATCTTCCAATTGCACTTGCAATAACTGACGCGTGGCGCGATTCATAGAAGTTTCCCATAATTGCTCAGGATTCATTTCGCCAAGACCTTTATAACGCTGAATGGTCATCAACGGTTTGCCAATATCCAAAATTGCATGAATCGTCGACAAAATACCGCGCACACTTATCGAGCGTTCTTTATCAAGCATTTGCACATTCACGGGTGATTGCTCCAGCATATGCAATGCTTCAATTTGTTGTACAAGCTGTGCCGTCTTTTCTGAAAAAAAGAACTCAACGGGTACCTGCCACTCATGCCCACGCTTTTGGAAAATCATAAAACCATATGCGGTAAGTGATTCTTGTACGGTTTGCGTATCAGTCGATGCTTCTGGTTTAAATATCACCTGGCTGCCAACAAATGCAGTTTGCAGCATCTGCGCAAGCTCAGCAAATGATTGCGCCTGCGCAAGCGTGCGACTTTCTGGATGCTGAGCAATAAATAAGCCAAGTCCATGAGCCTGCTCCACAGATAACCTAAAATCATATGCAACTTTATCAAGTGTTGTTTCGTACGTCATAAGTTGCGCTAGCATGCTGTGCCATTCCAGCGCATTCAGTGTTTTGTTCTCAATAGTCAACGTAAGTTGATCGCGCCCCCAGTCAAACAAAAAATCTTTGAGCGCACGCTCATCTTTTAAGTACTGCTCACGTTTGCCAAGCTTTACTTTATATAATGGTGGCTGCGCGATATACAAAAAACCATTTTCTATAATTTGACGCATGTAGCGGAAGAAAAATGTCAAAAGTAACGTACGAATGTGCGAACCATCAACATCCGCATCGGTCATCAGAATAATTTTATGATATCGTGCTTTTTGTGCATCACATTGATCTCCAATACCAGCACCAATCGCAGAAATGAGCGCCTTAATTTCTTCTGAAGAAAGAATTTTTTCAAGATGCGCCTTTTCAACATTTAAAATTTTACCACGCAGTGGCAAAATCGCCTGCGTCTCCCGATCACGAGCCTGTTTGGCAGAACCACCGGCAGAATCGCCTTCAACAATAAATAGTTCGGCTTGTACCGGATCTTCATTTGAACAATCTGCAAGTTTGCCCGGCAAGACTACCGATTCAAGTATCGTTTTTCGACGAGTTAATTCACGCGCTTTGCGCGCCGCCTCACGAGCACGTTTAGCCAATTCAGCTTTTTGCAAAATTTTGCGCGCAATTGCTGGATGTTCTTCAAAATACGTATTTAAAAAAGCAAACGCAAGCGAATCAACGATTCCCTTAACTTCACTGTTGCCAAGCTTTGTTTTGGTTTGGCCTTCAAATTGCGGTTCTGGAACTTTCATGCTCAAAACAGCAACTAAACCTTCACGCACATCTTCACTAGAAAACAAATCACCATCTTTTAAGATATTAAGTTCAGTCGCTTTTTTGTTGCATGCCTTGGTAAGTGCAGACTTAAAGCCTGCAACGTGCGTACCACCATCAACGGTGTTGATCATATTTACAAAAGAAAAAAGCTGTTCATTAAAGCCATCATTGTATTGTAATGCAACTTCAAGAATATACAGACCATCTTCTTTCTCAAAGTAAATAACCTCAGGAAACAATGCGGTCTTTTTTTTGTTAATATCTTCAACGAGCGAGACTATGCCACCCTTGAACAAAAATTCATGATATTGATTATTTTCTTCGTCACGAATACTGATATGCAAACCCTTGTTCAAAAATGCAAGCTCACGTAACCGCGCCGATAATATATCAAAACTAAAATCTGTTTCTGGAAAAATTTGCGGATCTGGCTTAAAACTAATATAGGTGCCTCGTTCATTTGTTTCACCTACCACCGCAAGTGGCGCTACTGGCTTACCGCGTTTATAGTGCTGCTCATATATTTTCCCATCTTTAAAAACGCGCACTTCCAACGACTCAGATAGCGCATTAACCACAGATACGCCAACACCATGCAAACCGCCAGAATATTTGTATGCTTCTTTATCGAATTTGCCGCCCGCATGCAATTTGGTCAGCACCACTTCAGCAGCTGAAATTTTTTCAGTTGGATGAATATCCGTCGGAATACCACGACCATTATCTTTTACCGAACAAGAACCATCAGCATGCAAAACAACAGCAATCGTATCACACACGCCCGCAAGAGCTTCATCAACCGAATTATCAACAACTTCATAGACCAGATGATGCAATCCGGCCTTGGATGTTGAACCAATATACATGGCTGGACGCTTACGGACTGCATCCAACCCTTCCATAACCTTAATAGCTTTTGCCGTATACGCGTTTTGATGAGTATCGTCAGCCATTAAAACTTCTTTCGGTGTACGAACTGCGTACACGATCATTGCATTGTTACCATTTATACCGATAGACTAAATGACGCAAGAATGGTGTGTATATAGTTTCTCAATTTTTATATGAGTTGTAAAGCAAAAAAAACGCGTATGCTACCATCCAATCGTGACGATTGGTATATGACCCAAGCCCTTAAACAGGCAGAAGTCGCCGCACAGCGGGCAGAAGTTCCCGTTGGCGCCATCATTATCGATGCTCACGGCACTATCGTTGCACGCGCATACAACCAAACCATCAAACGTACGAGTCCTTTTGCCCATGCTGAAATTTTGGCCATCCAAAAAGCAAGCCGCAAGCAAAAAGACTGGCGCCTTACCCATCATACCCTATATGTTACCGTGGAACCATGCGCATTATGCATGCACGTAATTCTCATGAGCCGCATACAACGCATTGTTTACGGCGCTTCATCACCGCAATATGGTTTTTCACTTGACAAATATTGCACTTTTGAGGTATATAAAACACCATTGGTTATTCAAGCTGGCATAAAAAAGACCGAAGCCCAGCAGTATATGAAGCAGTTTTTCAGGCAAAAGAGGAGCCGCTCTCATGAGCAAAAAACTAACCAAGACAGAGCTTGCCCACGCACAAGAACGTCTATTAGCGCGAAAAAGTGAACTTGAGGAGCAAATGAAGCAACTTGCTGGTACCCCGATCAGCATCGATCAAGTACAAGACACCGGCGATCAAGCGCTCTCATCGGTTATGGAAACCTTACGAAACTCATTGCAAGACGCCGAATATCAAGAATATACGCGTATCATAAAAGCACTCCAAGCAATCAAAAATGGCACCTATGGCATTTGCGCTGACTGTGGCGAGCCAATCGCCGAAAAACGCCTAAAACATAATCCACATGCAACGCGTTGCATTGCCTGCCAAGAAACTTTTGAAGCTGAAAAATAAAGATTTAGCTCAGTCAAAAAATCTGTTATGATTATGAGCATGTTGCCGATGTAGCTCAGTGGTAGAGCAATTGATTCGTAATCAATAGGTCGTCGGTTCAAATCCGACCATCGGCTCCAGTTTTTAATTTGGTATTTTGACTTATTATGGGTAAAACACTAAAATTGTTAGGTACTGGGTCAAACAATTTGCCCGTACCATTCGATCTTAAAGAATGCAAAGTACCGTAAAACCAAAGGACTGCAAGGCACATGGAAAAATCGACAAAAAAAGTAAAGAAGTTAGCTAAAAAAGCTCCGGCAAAAGAAGCAGTAAAAAAAGCTGCTCCAAAGGCTACTCCTACAACAAAAAAAACTCCCGTTGCCAAAAAAGCAGTCGCCCCAAAAGCACCTAAAAAAGGTTTAGCACCTGCAGTCGAAAAACAAAAGATTAAACCCGTTGCAACTCCAATTGAAACTATTGCACCAGCGCCATCAAAAAAAGAGATTGCCATAACACCCAAGGCTCTCCATGAGCCAGCCAAGCCGGTTCACCAGGTAAAACCCGTTATTAATCTCATGCATGGGGTTGGCCGACGTAAAAGTGCAATTGCCCGTGTTTGGCTTCAGCGTGGAAAAGGGCAACTGATCATTAATGATCACAATCATATTGAATATTTTGATACTGATGCCACGCGCCTGAGCGCATCGCACCCTTTTCGCGTGATCAACCAAGCGCAAAACTATGATGCTATTGCCAAAGTACATGGTGGTGGTCTATCAGCGCAAGCCGATGCGGTTAAGGTTGGTCTTGCACGCGCTTTAGTACAAGTAAATAGCGAATGGCGCTCGGCATTGCGTCAAGCTGGCCTTCTCACGGTCGATGCTCGTCGCAAAGAACGCAAAAAATATGGGCGCCGTGCGGCACGACGTCGCTTCCAATTCGTTAAACGTTAATCGAAAATCGCATATGTGCAGCGTTGTTGGCTATGTCGGCCAAAAGGGAAGTTGGAAATTTGTCAGCCAAGCGCTTGAACGGCTTGAATACCGTGGTTACGATTCTGCGGGCTTTGCCTGTATTATACCTGGTGAGTCACGCGTTGGACATGTAAAGGTCACCGGACATGTGCAACGACTTCTTGAAAAATATGCGCTTGCACCCATTGATGGTCCAACAGGCATTGGGCATACGCGTTGGGCGACTCACGGCAAATTATCTGAAGAGAACTCACACCCACATATCAATGAAACATGCACGATTGCACTCGTACATAATGGTATTATAGAAAATCATCATGCACTCCGCGAGCAATTGACCAAGTGTGGGCATACATTTTGTTCTCAAACTGATAGTGAGGTTATTGTTCATTGTTTTGAACAAGCATGTGCGCAACATAAGCTCCTCAAAGACGCAGTTGCAGCACTTGTTCAACAGCTTGAAGGTTCCTTTGCTCTGGTGATTCTCAATCACGCATACCCAGAAACACTCGTTGCTATACGTAAGGGCTCGCCACTGTGTATTGGCGTAGGAACGCACGAATTTTTTGTCGCTTCTGATCCGATTGCCTTTGCTGGTCACACGCATAAAACACTTTTTTTGGCTGATGCAACTTTTGCCATCATTCAACCAGATACGCTTGCATTATTTGATTTTGCAGGACAACGCCTCAACCACACATTTGAAACCATCGATTTGACCTGGGAAGGCAAAGGTTCCGGCTTTGAGTCATACATGCTCAAAGAAATTTTTGAACAAAAACATGTAATTGAAGGCATTATTGCGTTTTATAAATCATTGCATGCGCAAAATAACTTTTGGAGTGCCACTGGGCTGCTTCCGCAAACACTTCAAGACACACAGGCCATAACAATTTTTGCATCAGGTTCTTCATGGCATGCAGCACAAATTGGTCAACACTTCTTCGAGCTTATCGCACGCATTCAAACACGTGCACTTTTGGCATCCGAGGCACGTTATATGCCCTTGTTTGCCCAAGAAAAAGAACTGTACATCGCACTTTCACAATCTGGGGAAACGGCTGACGTGCTTGAAGCACTCCGCCTGTTGAGCGCAAGCACCGTATCAACACTTGCAATTACCAACAGCGCATCAAGTTCTTTAGTGCGTGAAACAGATGGATTTTTATTACTTAAAGCCGGCCAAGAAATTTCCGTTGGATCAACAAAATCTTTCACCGCGCAAGTCGCACTTTTGTACTTGCTTGCACACTATATTGCATTCGAGCGCGGTCTTATTCAACAAGAGCATATTGAAGCTGCGTATAAAGAACTATTTCGCGCAGCACAAGTTTTAGAACTTGCCATTGACCGACATAAACACGATATCATGCAAAAACATGCAGCGCATTACGCACAGTATGATAAATTTTTACTTATTGGTCGTCATGTAAGTTATGCATTCGCGCTTGAAGCTGCGCTCAAAATAAAAGAAATCACGTATCAATTTGCGCAATGTCATCCCGCTGGTGAGCTTAAACATGGGCCATTTGCACTCATCGACCAAACAACACCGATTATTCTATTCTCACATACTGACGAACTCATTTACAAAAAACTTTTACTCAGTGCACAAGAAATTAAGGCGCGCAACGGCCATATTTTAGCATTTGGCTTTGAAAACCAGTATGAGCTTGAAGAGCTTTCTGATTGCTTTTTGGCAGCACCACGCGTACCGCCACTACTCGTGCCAATCGCGCTCGCTGGGCTCATGCAGATTTTTGTTTATTACATTGCAAAGCAATTAAAGCGCCCAATCGATCAGCCGCGTAATTTGGCAAAATCTGTTACTGTCGAATAACGGCGATCTCTTGCACTCCCACAGCAATTCATGAAAAGCTCACATCACGAGGAGTTGGCGTGAAAACGTACACAAAAACAATCATCATTGTTGGTTGGTTTTCAATGTTGGGTGCGTCATTGTTTTTTGGTCCACGTGGTTTTTTATACGGTTTTCATGTGCACCAAGAAAACATGGAGATTCGTTCACAAATCAAACAATTAACGACACAGGTACAGGAACTTGAAACAAGCATACATAATTGGCAAACATATGATTTTTTTAAAGAACAGATGGCGCGCGAGCAGTTGCAACTGGCGCGCTCCAATGAAATGATTTATCTTCTCAAATAAGCCCATTCAAACCATTTGCCGAGAAGCGAATAATCCGATACCATGACATCAGTTGTTAAGGACAATACCAAAAATCGGAGAATCGCGCATGCACTACCCATACGCCCTTTCCCCACTCACGTATGATTTTGATTCGCTTGAACCCTATATGGACACGCAACAGCTCACCGTGCATTACACCAAACATCATCAAGCATATGTTGATCAACTGAACAAAGTTATGCAGCCAGAAGCAGCGCTTCATACCATAAAATTAGATGAATTGCTCTCTCAAGGTTCAGAACTTCCAGAACCCCTCAAAACCGGTATTATTCATTTTGGTGGCGGTGTTTACAATCATACTTTTTTTTGGAAATGCTTGCACCCGGCAGAAATATATCGTCCAAGCGATGCGCTTGCACAAGCACTGAGTGCCACTTTTGGTTCGGTCCCCCATTTCCAAGAGCAATTGAGCAAAACCGCACTTGACGTTTTCGGCAGTGGTTGGGCATGGTTATGCCTGAATCAGGAAAAACAACTGGTAATCACTAGTACCGCAAATCAAGATTGCCCACTTTCACAAAATTTATTCCCGCTTTTATGTATCGATGTCTGGGAACATGCGTACTACATACAATATCAAAATCGACGCGCCGACTTTATACATGAATGGTGGCACATCATTAATTGGCACTTCGTACAACAACGCTACGAACTCGGCATGCACCGATGAGTAAAAATTTTTAAGCAAAAAAGCTCCATACCCAAACATTTTTAAAAAAAATCAAAACCATTGCTTTGCTGTTGGTACCTGTAGTACGCTTATGCTTGAGGATACAGCTTGCGGTTTTGATTTAATTAAACATCCAATAAAAGGGAGGAGAGTGTTCGTATGAAGAAGTTACTTTTTTTAATGATTGTGCTCATAAGCACCGTTTCACTGAGTAAGGGGGCGTGGAACCTACACCCTTTGTTTGATTACAGCAAGGAGCTTTTAAGAACGCGCCTAGATAACAATCTCCCATTTTACATAATGTGCACGAAGCCAGGCAGTTCTGGCGGTTACTACCCAGGAGGTGTATTTAATACTGTTTTCGTAAAAGGAGGAACTGCAGACGCGCAGACGGTCTCATGGGATAGTATCTGTGATCTCTGCCAACCACCAGCAAATATCGGTTATAACTTCTTTGTGGCGCTTCAAAGTCCTGACAGTGATTTAACAAACCCACTGGGGAGATGTTTCAAAAAGCTGACAGTATTTGAAAAGGAATAATGACTATAGAGGCTCATGAAAACCTGCCAAAGCAAGAGTAGAAACCAAATACCAAGAAAGGGAGTGGGGAAGTCTCACGCTCCCTTTCTTGGTATTTCCAAATTTTTCTTGTTAAGCCACGTCAGCCATAAAAAAATAGAGATTTTGTATGAACATGTTATTTTTCTTGATAATTGCGCTTATTTGCGGAGCACCCTTCAGCACAGGCGCCTGGCAGTAGGTCTTTGACAAAAACTCTACCGGTGCTCAAAAACTCCAAGAGCTCATTGACAAAAAAGAGACCTACGATATAGCTTGCAGAAAAAAAACAAATCAGCTGCTTTCAGAACTATGGCGATAAAAATGGACAACTCATAAGCGAGAAAGTATCGCTCTCAAAAAGATAACGTGTACAAACTATGCAGCCAAGAAGGCCATACGGGGCGCGTTGTCCCCCAAGGTTAACAATACAGCTCTACAAGTTTCCAGACTCGATTCCCCTGGGAAGTTGCCAGAGGTATGGTC
>CAYSPS010000010.1:8516-25717 GCA_964432975.1 uncultured Pseudomonadota bacterium
CACGAAAAATTCCATCGCTCTGTCAAATGCAATAGTTTTTGAAAAAAAGCGGTCATGCTATACTTGATCATATCAATCTCAATGATATTGAGCCAGAAAGAGTGCCGATGGAACACGAAAAAGAATTTGTTTCTGCCAGCCAAGAGCATGAAGTCCGCGTTGCTAAGCTTGCACGTTTACGCGGGCTTGGTCATGAACCATGGCCGGCACGCGAGGCAGTCGATGCCACCTGCCAACAGATAATTAAAGAATTTGTTGAAGACACCGAAAAAAATTATAAAATTGCTGGTCGCATTATGACGCGACGCGATCACGGCAAAACGTTCTTTGCCAATCTGCAAGATCGTACCGGCACGCTTCAACTGTATATTAAACAAGATGTTGTCGGCGAACAAAGTTTCAATGTTTTTAAAGAACTTATTGATGTTGGCGATATTTTGTGGTTTTCTGGCACTGCGTTTAAAACAAAAAGTGGTGAAATTACGCTCCGCGTACAACAATTCAAATTGCTGAGCAAGTGCTTACATCCGCTACCAGAAAAATTTCACGGCATCACTGATCAAGAAATCAAATATCGTCAGCGATATCTTGATTTACTTAGTGATGCGCACGTGCGCGAACGGTTTATCACGCGTGCCAAAATTATTACCGCCCTGCGTGCATATTTAGATGCACATGACTTTATAGAAGTTGAAACCCCCATATTGCAACCAATTGCGGGTGGCGCACTTGCACGACCATTTATTACTCACCACAATACGCTTGATCAGGACTTTTATCTGCGTATTGCGCCCGAGTTGTACCTCAAACGTTTACTCATCGGCGGCCTGGAACGCGTGTATGAAATCGGCCGACTTTTCCGCAATGAAGGATTGTCAATTAAACACAATCCAGAATTCACAACACTTGAATATTACATGACACATGAAGACTACCATTTTGCTATGACATTTTTAGAAAACATGTTGCGCGATATCGTACAACGTGCACGCAATTCTTTACAAATAACATTTGAAGACATCGTGCTTGATTTTCAACATCCATTTAATCGTTTATCAGTTTACGATTCACTTAAAACAATTGGCGGCTGCACCGATGAACAGCTTAACACCAAAAATATCGATCATACGTTACAACACCATGCCGTTGAACTGGCTAATAAACAGGCAAGTCATGGTGAAAAACTTTTTGCACTTTTTGAAACGCTTGTTGAATCAAAAATAACGCAACCAACATTTATTATGGATTACCCAATCGAGGTATCCCCACTTGCAAAACGCGATCCTAAAAATCCTTCAGTTGCAGCCCGTTTTGAATTGTTTATCGCGGGCATGGAACTCGCCAATGGTTACAATGAGCTTAATAATTCAATAGACCAAGCAGAACGTTTTAAAGAACAACTTAAAATGCGCCAAAGCGGCGGCACTGATATTCATGAATACGATGCAGACTATGTCCTCGCGCTTGAGCATGCGTTGGCCCCAGCAGTCGGCGTTGGTATAGGCATCGACCGTTTGTGCATGCTACTCACCAATACGCGTTCTATAAGAGAAGTGATTCTCTTTCCTGCACTCAAACGCAAAGATTAATTACGTTGTCACAGGTGCTGGCACAGGTACCGGCTCTTGTTGTACTGGCGAAGCTTCTGGTTCTCGTGCTGCAGCTCGTCTTGGTTTTTTACCAAACCAACCAGACACGCGCGAAATTACAGATTGCGTAACATGCGTCACGACACCCCATGCGCGTGATACCCAAGAGCTTATCATGTGACTCGCGTCTGTCATCAATCCAAGCGACCAGCCAAACCAACCTTTACGTGCCGCTTGTGCACGCTTTTGTGCTTCACGCTGTATGTCTTGGCCGGCCTGCTCCGCCTGTTCTTTTTGTTTTTCTTGTTCAATGAAGCGATTTAACTCGTGCATTAAATCGGTACCTTTTGTTTTTAATTGATTAACGGCGGCTTTGACATCATTCAGCCGCTTTTTGATGTTATCAATAGTACGTTCAAAGTATTGTTTAAGTGAGCCAGCGATGTAATCACGATTTTGTTCAACCGTCTTAAAAAATCCTTCTGCGCTGTAGAACAGATCACGTGCTTTTTTGTCATTAAGCTCTTTGCCAACCGCTTTAAAAACGTCCCATGCTTTTTGCTCATATGTACGACATACATTAATCTGCGTGCTCACCGTTTCCATCACTTTATCAAGCGCATCATCAAGCTCATCAATAGTCTGTAAATTCTTTTTCATGAGCTCAAGATCATTCTTTTTGGCTTGAAGTTCTTGTAAAAAGGCACGCTCTTGTTCAGTTAAATCGCCCTGTTGCTCTTGCTGTAGCTTTACTTCTTCAATTAATTTATCAAGCAATTCGCTCAATTGTCCTTGTTGAAAACCAAGTTCGCGAAAAGCTTGATCGGTCATCTTATCGCTTTCATTACGTACACGCACAAAATTCATTTGATGTTCATAAAGCTCATTATTGAGCTTCATGATCTTTTCATAGGTCTTCTCAGTTTGCTCCCAATATGCACGCTTGACGACCCAATTACCACCTGCATCAACATCAACGGTATTCAACCCCTTTGGCATACATTCAAGGGTGTCGGTGTCGGCACAGCGCTGTTCTTGAGGCGTCAAAGCACCAATTTTTGTCTGCCCAACAGCAGGAGATTCAAGCCGTGCTTCTTTTTCTGACGGTAATATACCGGCAGCAGCCTCTTGCACGACAACTGGCTCTTTGGATTCTTGCTCTTTGACAGGCATCAAAGTAATTTCTGGTTGTTGCACGATGACGTCTTTTTGCACAACTTCCGCTGGTTTCTGTTCTGTTTGTGTTGGCTCAAGAACTTCTGCTGGCTTTTGGCGTTCTTCAACAATCAATGCCTCAGACACGTCAGGCTTTTTTACTTGAGCATGTTCTTCTTGAACCGACTGTTTTGCAACAATTTCGGTTCCTTCTGTTTCAAACGCTGGCTCTTTAACTTCTGGTGTTACCGCTTTTTCTTGCTCAACTCCCAGAACAGGAACTTTGGCTGATTTAGCTGATTCTTCAATAGCCGGTTTTTCAAAAACCTCGAGTTTTGCCAAAGCTTCAGTTGGTTTTGTCAATTCCGCAGCTTGTTGCGTCACCACTGTCTCCGCCGTTTTTGTGTCTGGAGCAACGACCGACAAAGGCGCAGCTTCTGGCATACCTACCGGCGCTGGCCCCATTTCTTCAAGACCAAGGTCACTTGCCAGCGGCACACTCACACTTGCAGTTAATGCTTTATTTGATGATGCTGCAGGTGCCTGTGCACAAAGATTTAAAAAAACAAATACGCCTGCAAGCGTATACGCAACATAGTTTTTCATACAATTCCTCTTTTTCATGATATTGAATGCACCAACGCTATAGTGTCTTTGCAAGATTTTTGAGCTCAGAATAAAGCCCTTCACAAAGTTCTCGTGCTTCTGGAGAACTATAACTCCATTTAATACCACTATCAACCGTCACGAGAACCGATCGATCACATTTTATGTCGATAATATCAATACGTACAACATTCATAAGCGGATGCACTTCCGACGGTGCACGAACGACACCAGCACGCCCCAGCACACTGTATGCAACGTTTTTATCGTCTAAAAAGCACAGCATGACCTTTTTTTGCCATACCATGTTGTGATAGCCCATATGATCTTTATGGATAGAAAGCAACAAACTTTCAGCACCCTTCGGGTACACGCACTGTATAGGTGTCGTGTGTGGCAATCCTTGTTCAGAAAATGTTGCCAAAACGGCAACGGTTTGACATCGCTTAAGCGTTTCGACTAAATCTTCTGGAAGTTTGACCCCAACATGTTTCGCCATCCTGCACCTCATTAAAAAAATTTTTCCTGTCTTACTTTTTCGCATTCACAGATATAATCGAGAAAAAAGAAATGAATGCCGCGCTCAAAATCATGTGCACGTCACCCCCTTGCGCGCGCGACTAATTCACCAAGAACTTATTTTGTATACGTAAATTATTCATATACCCTTGAACTGTTGTAGCCCCTGAATAACTACAGTATACCAGATCTGTCAAGTATTTCCGTAAAATGCCCTGAGATTAACCGGCTTGCGAAGAAGTTTTTGGCAATGTTTCTGCTATGACTTTAAGCACCTGATCAACCAATTGCTGCAATTCTTTCTGCGAAATTTGCCCATAAGCAAACTTTGCATCTGACATTTTATGCACAATCAGCTCACACGTAGAAACCGCGCTTTTGAAAGCAGCAACCTGCTTGATATATGCCAGCCATTGCTCATCGGTCATTGCATGCACTGCATCATATTCACAGCGCCACGCGGTATAAGACTTAAGCACACTCGTCAACAATACGAGCATCCCAGATAGCGGCAGACGACCTTCCTGCACACGCATCATCCCAACCCGCAGCAATTCACGAAGCTGCTCTGGAATTTTAACGGCAACGTGTCTCTTTTTACGCTGCCAATACCAGGCATATACACATGCAATACCCAACACTATCGCAAATACACCAGCGATTATTTTCGGTTGATACCACCAAAAGGTATCGGGCAATTCATAGATCGCTAAATCAAGTTGTTTTGCCAAATCTCCCTGCATAAACCACCTACCATGCACGCAGAACATTATGAATCATGCGTCGCTTAAAAAATTCAATAAGCATGACGCATGCATCATGTTTTTCAGAAATATCAAGTACATCAACGCCAATATGCGCGAATACTTCGTTTTGTGCAGCAACGCGCTCAGCAAGAACGCGTTTCACCGCAGCACCACCCATATCAACAAGCACGGCTTGATTCGTTTCAATATCACGAGTAAGCACAATGCTATCTATTGGCATTGTGTGTTCAATCGCGTCCAAACACCGCACACACACCACATCAGTTTGGCGAGCAGCAGCCTGGAGCGAAAATTTAAAATGATCATCGATAAAATCTGACACAATAAACACGAGCGCATCTTTATGACATGCGCGTGCAATATGATCACATAAATTCGTCAAATTTGTGGTTGTCCGTACATGCGGCTGATATGTATAAAGATGCTCAATAAGCACATGTACATACGATGAAATATTTTTTGGAGGTAATTGAAGCGCTAATTGATCAGCACATAATAAAAGACCAACACTATCACGCGCATGATGCGCCGCAAAAAGCAAAATCGCGGCAACTTCACGTAATTTTTCAATACGCGCGCTCACAGAACCATATAATGACGATGCAGAAACATCAACGGCAACAATGACCGTACGATTGCGTTCTTGCAAACACTCTTTCGTAAGCAAGCGCCCTAAACGTGCCGAACCGCGCCAATCAATAAAACGTACATCATCACCAGCCTGATATTCACGAATTTGATGAAATTCGATACCATAACCCCGTCGCGCGGTTATATCATCTCCTACCAAAGGTCCGTCCATAAGACGCTTGGTGACAAAGTGCAATTGACGCACGCGTTGCAAAATTGCCGCATCAAGCATAAAAATTAGTCCATAAAAAGTTGTAATGCCGGTGGCAACGCAATGCTCCCATCAGCCTGCTGGTACGTTTCCATGAGCGCAACGATTAAACGTGGCAACGCAAGCGAAGAGGCATTCAATGTATGCACAAGCTCTGGCTTTGCATTTGGCTCACGTCGAAAGCGAATTGCCCCCCGGCGGGCTTGAAAATCGGTACAGTTACTACATGAAGAAACTTCATAGTACGCATTTTGCCCAGGCATCCATACTTCGATATCATATGTTTTTGCTGATGGGAATGAGCAATCTTGCGTTGCAAGCAAACTTACACGATAATGCAATCCAAGCGTTTGCAAAATCTTTTCAGCGCAACCAACCATATACTCAAGTTCTTCAGACGATTTTTCCGGCTCAACGATTGAATACAATTCAACTTTTTCAAATTCATGAATGCGGATCAATCCACGTTCCTGTGCACCATAGCCACCAGCTTCACGCCTAAAGCAACTCGTCCATGCAGTCATGCGAATGGGCAACGATTCACGGGCGATGATCGCATCACGATAGATGTTGGTCAGATTAACTTCTGCCGTTGGGGTCAGATATAAATCTTCTTCCTGTACTGCGTACACGTCTGGCTTAAAACGCGGAAAATTACTGGCTGTTTGTAATGACTGATAATTTACAAGATATGGCGGTAACATCGGCGTAAAACCATGCTCACGATTGTTTTTAAGCATCATGCGCGTAAGTGCATAAATCAACCGTACTGCATCGCCTTTGTACAATACAAAACCACTGCCCGTCATGCGCGCAGCCGCTTCAAAATCGAACCAGCCAAGTGATTCGCCAAGCTCAACGTGATTTTTTGGTTTAAACGCAAGCTTTGGCTGCTTACCGACTATACGAACTGGTTTATTTGCTTCTTTGCCGCCAACAGGCAAATGTGCGTCCGGAACATTGGGGCAGCGCATGTACAGTTCATTAAATTTTTGAAGAGTTTCTTCAAGCGTGCGATCTTTTTCTTTAATTGCATCGCCAACGCGCAAAGATTCTTGGCGAATTTCTGAAGTTACGCCTGCCTGAGCTTGCTTGGCAAGCTCATTTTTTCGTGCACGCAACTGTTCAATTTCAGCCGTCAACGCACGGCGTTGCTCATCAAAAGCTAACAATTCATCAAGAGGGAATTTGGGATCTTTTAACGTGAGCAACTTTTTAAGCTGCTCATTCTTGCGCACTGCTGCCACATCGATCATCGGATTACCCTACAAAAGTTTTGTTCACATGTCAGTGTATCGCCTTTGTTGGAGGCTGCCAAGAGCATAAACTAAAAGAGTCGGCGATATCGCCGGCGCATCCAACCATCAGGGGCAAATCAAACATCCCGTTTTATTAACATCCCGCGCATGACCTGGTTATGCAGCGCATAGATTTGTTCTTTTTCGGCTCGCGTACAGCCATACAGCAATTTCACTTCTACATCTTTTTTCAGCGGATCAACGGTGCACATGAGTGCATCAAGAATTTTTGGCTGTGCAGTGCCAACCCAAATGTCAACGTCATGACCATCAATCGTTTTGGTACCAGCTAAATAACCATAATCCACGGGATACATAAAATCAGAGAATCGCGGATGTATACTTGCTCGGGGACGATCAATAACCAATGTATGATTTTCAATAAGTTCATCAAGCGCTTGCCAAAATAATTGGTCACAGGTCTTCATGCAAAACCTCACGCAATATTATATTCGCGTACACAATACCACAGATTTTTTAATCTGAGCACATAACATGAATTCGCGATCCTTTGAATGCGGCCCACAACCTTAACTTTTTATCAAAAACATCTTTAGTTAAGCAACCTTAAAGGCACAAGCGCCACCCTGTTTAATAAAAAAATATTGATATTTGTATTAAAATTTTATTAGTCTAAAAAAGACGAGCGGTTGTGGAAGTTTTTTAAAAGATGGGAAATTGTTATGGCATGTACAAAAGCTGCATTGTTATCTTTGAGCCTCAGCATAAGCACTTATGCCATGCCTCCAAGTGACACCTGGAGATTTTTTAGTCGCATACCGCATGGCCCCAGCGTTAACATGCTGGTACGCAGCCTTGTACAAGAAATGACGGCATTTGATAGACAACTGCATTCGATCGTCGAATTTGATAAAATAGAACTTAACAAATTCCCATCATTAGCTTTTATGATGAAAGTGTGCCGCCAACAACGACAACCGACAATGCCACCCGGCTCCACCATCATCAAACGAGAAGCTGCGCATATACAAGAGTGCGCACACATTGAGCAGGAAGCACGTGAAACCGCTCAGCGAATCGAAGCGCGTCGACAACAAGAAGCGGTTACCTACAAGATTAAAGCAAGAAAACTTTGCCACACCATTTCTGAATTACAAGCAGCACTTGAACGCGAAAGATTTGCTACACACGAATTACGCGCAACACGTGAACAAGAAAATCGAGAAAAACAAAAAATTATGGAAGAAAATCAGTTATTGCGCGAACGGCTGAGTGCATTATGCGAACAACTAGAACGAACAAGCGCAGCCATGGGCCAGGCGGCACAAGAAAGTCTAACTCTAAGCCCAGATGCTACGCGCGCAAAGGAAATGACAAAGACCATAATTCTTCTAGAACGTACCATACCCATGCTTGAGGAATATGTGTAATTTTATTTTTATAAAAACATGGAGATTTTTTATGAAATTCACTCTATTTGCTTGGCTTCTTGCAATCGCTGCAACAGTCAACATATGTGCCAGTGACGGCCTCAAAGCAGGATTTCAATCAGATGGGCGCGGCAAACTCATCGTTTCCTGCCAAGGTGGCAGTGCTGATGCAGGGAAAAATATCGAAATCAATGCGCCGGTGAGCAAAAAACTACGCATGGTATACCTAGACAAGCGTTGTAAAAGTAAATATGGAGAAAATTCTCGTGCATCTATGTTTACGCTTAAAACCGATACGGCCGCATATGTCACGGTTGAAAATTTAATGTAATCCCACTAAAAGCGCCCACGCTTACTACGCCTGCGTTCACGATTAAAGCGTCGTTCTTTTCGCTGGCCAGCGTGAGATCGTTGATCATAATCTTTTACCACATAAATTTTATGAGGTTGATCAACAACCGGTGATGCATGCATTGCCTTTACGCATGCATGCAACCTATTTTCAGGAACTGAAATAAATGTGCGATGATCAAGTACACGCACCTTTCGCACCTCTTGCGGCAGCAAATTGCACGTGCGATATAAATATTCGCGCATTGCATCTTCGCCCAAGCCAGCGCTTCTGCCAAGTTCCATGCAAATTTCTTGTGGCACGTGCACAATAGGTGTGCTTACTTGTTTCAGATCTTCATGCACCATATCTTTGAAGAATTTTTCTTCAAGCGCAACAAGCAAGGCGCTCCGCATTTCTTGTTCGGTAAATGACTTGATAAGTTCTTGTAACGCAACATGCACGGGCGTTAATTTGCGATTAGGCTGCTTGGCTTGTTCAATAAAATCAGACACGGCACCCATTTTGGCGTTAATAATCGCAGCAACCGGCGGAATTGTTATTTCCTGTAAAGACGTTTGCGCATTTTTTTCAAGACGTTTCACACGATACATATCATGCGGTGCTACAAAAACAATGGCTATTCCCTCTTTGCCAGCTCGCCCGGTTCTCCCTATACGATGAATATAGCTTTCGTGTTCCTCAGGAATAGCAAAATTGATTACATGCGTCAGATCAGAAACATCAATACCACGTGCCGCAACATTGGTTGCAACCAAAATATTAAAATCTTTGTTTCGAAATCCTTTAATCACACGATTACGAACTGATTGTTTCATGTCACCGTGCAAACAATCCACCTTAAAACCGCGACTGGCTAATTGCTCGGTCACTTCACTGGTAAGTGTCTTGGTTTGACAAAAAATAATGCCATAAAAATCAGGAGCCGCCTCAATAAATCGCGCCGATGCTTCTACCCGCTTGCGCGTTGGTACAATACAAAAATATTGTTTCACCTGCGAACTAACGACACCCTTTTCTGATGCTTTGACCACAGCAACATTGCTCATATGTGACTTGATCAATTGCTTGATGCCAGACATAACCGTCGCCGAAAACAACCAAATTCGTCGATCAAGAGGTGCATGATTGAGAATAAAATCAATATCTTCTTTAAACCCCATATCAAGCATGATATCTGCTTCATCAAGAACAAGAATTTTTAGATTTTTGAGCGATAATGTTTTTCGACGCAGATGATCATTAAGCCGACCAGGCGTTCCAATAATAATTTGCGCACCACGCCGTATGTTGTCAATTTGCCGATTTATTGGCATACCACCATAGATCGGTTCAAGTCTAATACTCGTCTGACGAGAAATATCTTTTAAGCTTTCATACGTCTGTAACACGAGTTCACGTGTAGGTGCAATAACCAGTCCCTGCGTTGCCTTGATTGATGGGTTAATTGCTTGGAGCAATGGAATACCGAATGCAAGCGTTTTTCCAGTCCCCGTCTGTGCTTGTGCATGAATATCACTTTGGGGATTATTCAACAAAAACGGAATAACTTTCTCTTGAATTTCAGTTGGTTTCGTAAAACCGAGTGCGGAGAGTGCCGCTTGAATTTCAGACATAAGCGGCATGCTTGCAAAAGTATTCACAAAATTCCTTCTCAAAGTAATTTTATTAAAGTATATCGACAGATGTAAGTGACGCTCAATGATCGGTCGAAACTCAAAAACTTACGAACCATCTTGCGCAACGTTAGTGCGTAAAAATGATGCGCGCACAAAGCCGTTTGGGTGCCCTGTTGTAATTTCTGATGGCAAAAGTGCCCAGAGTGATTTTTTGTCTTTATGCTCATCAACAATAACCTGATGCCGTTCAAAAAAATCTGCCGCCTCTTTAATATCCTGTTCAGAGCTATAACGCATGGCAAATTCATCAGCACATTTTTCTTCACGCATCTTAAACAAAAGATTTGATGCAAACGTGAGCAGCACATCGCTAACACCGCCAATGACCATACCAACAATAAGCGCAAGCAGCCCTGAAATATTCATTAATGCGCGCGCCGCTAAAAGACCAAAAAATGCAGCAATTATTGCACTCACAAAAATGACAAATAATTTTTTATACGAAAATTTATGCACAACATGTCCAAGCTCATGTCTAAAAATAAATCGCTGCGCACCTGGCGTGAGTGCTGCTTTAATGGCCGATAGACGTGTTTTTTGATGCTCATTTAGTTGCGGTTCAATAGATGCCGAAAACACGGCACATACTTTCTGTGCATTTTCATCCTGATCGACAGAATGCCAGACCACTGGGTCAATAATAATTGTATCAAATGCCGCAAATGCGATTGCTTCTTGTGTATATGCGTAAAAAAGGTTCACACGCGAAGTGTCAACCTGGCAAGCATTTACGAGCGCCGCAAATTCCTGCAATTGTATACCGCTTGGAGTACATTTCAGTGATTTAACCAATTTATACGTATTATTTCTGCCTAACCAATATGCGTATAAACCCATCAAAAATGCACAGAATACCATTCCATGCAGGCTTAATACAAAATACGGAAAAATTTGATATAAAAAAACAAGAGGTAACGAAAGGTTAACTACACCAACAAGTTGTTGCATAAACATACAAATCTCCGCAACCGAATTTTCACATAAAGTTCAGGTTGCTTTATATTATACTCAAATTAATGCTTTAAGTCGTACACATGTTTATGTTATAAACGATATTAACAATATTGATGATAAATCGAGAAAATAAGAGATCACATGTCCATAAAAAAATTTTATCTTCTTATTATTTGTATTTTTGTTAAGAATAGCGCACAAATAACCCTCAAAAAACCTACAGATGCGGAACTTGTAAATTATATAAAAAAAGTTGCAGCTGCAACCATGCAACAATACCAAATACCTGGCATGGCAATTGCACTGTATGTACACGGCAAACCGTATCTTTTTCAGTTTGGTTTCGCCGATAAAAATAAAAAACTTCCTGTCGTTGCAACAACCATTTTTGAGATCGGCTCAATTACCAAAATTTTTACGTGTCTTTTACTTGCGCAAGAAGTTATTGATGAACGCATGCGCCTCTCCGACCCAATTGATGTATACATACCAACGTTATCACGCAATAAAAAATTACAAACAATCACACTTGAAAAGCTCGCCACACACACATCAAGCCTGCCATTAAACGCACCGCCACAAATCAAAACATCAGAAGCTTTACGCACCCATATTTTGCACTGGCAACCAGTTTCAGGTGCACCTTTGTCATGGCAATATTCAAATCACGGAATCGAATTATTGAGAATTGCGCTCGAAGAATCGCTCCATAAATCTTTTGATCAACTTGTCATCGACCGTATTCTCATCCCACTTGGTATGTCGCCAATTGGTACTAAAATATCGAAAGATTATCAACATGATGCTGCTGTTGGCTATGATAAACCCAAGTCCCGCTTGGCACCACCCATTTCTCTGCGGCGCTGGTGCACTCCGTGTTTCAAGTACGGATATGCTCAATTTTTTAAAAGGCGCGCTTGGCTTGCCGGGCACGCCAGCTGCCATCAAAAAAGCAATGCATCTCACGCAAACGCCATATGTATTATTAAAACCACACATCAAATATGGCTTGGGATGGCAAATTAATGATTTTAAAAGCTTTTATTCAGGAACAAATCTCAGCGTTTTTACCCGAATTCCTGCACAAAAAATAAATAAAAAAATGCGCATATTCAACCAAGATGCCGTTTTTGATAAAACAGGAACAACCGATGGATTTCACGCATATATCGCTGTCGCTCCCAGCGAATCAACCGGCATTGTTGTTATGATAAATCACATGCTTCCCAATGGCTGGAGCGTAGTCAAAAAGCTCGGTAAAGAAATCTTAATTAAGGCACTTGCACTAAAAAAGCAGAACGTAAAATAAGGAAGAGTTGTGGAAAAAGATTTGCCAATCAAAAATGGCATAGTAATTCCTGGCCATGAACTTGAAATAACCACAAGCCGCTCTGGCGGCCCAGGCGGCCAGCATGTTAATAAAACGCAATCGCGCGTAACAATACGTTGGAACGCACGCACCACCCATGCGCTCAGCGATATGCAAAAAGAACGCGTTTTACAAAAATTACAGACACGCCTTACCAGCGCTGGTGATTTGCTCATGCATGACAACACATCACGCAGTCAGCAACAGAACAAAGATCTTGCATTGTTTCGCTTATCGCATGAAATTCGCAAGGCACTCCACGTACCAAAAAAGCGCATAAAATCGCGCACCCCAAAAGCTGCACACGAAAAACGCTTGCGTACAAAATCCTATCGCAGTACCATCAAGAAAATGCGCCGAATAAGTTTTCCAGATTAAAAAGGTAATATGCAAAAACGCACGTACAAAACGTCAGTTTTTATTTTTCGACGAGATTTACGTTTGCATGATAATACTGGACTAATAAAAGCCGCTACGAATTCAGACATCGTCATCCCCATTTTTAACATTGATCCGGTGCAGGTCGGACCTAGCAACAAATATCGCAGCATAGCGGCAATACAATTCATGACTGAATCGCTCCATGATTTGGTCGCACAGCATAAAGCAAAAAACGCAAAACTTTTTGTGCTGTATGGCGATGTCATTCAGAACGTGCAAATAATTATACAAAAGCACCACATCGACGCACTGTTTATCAACCATGACTACACACCGTTTAGCAAAAAGCGTGATGACAAACTACAAAAACTTTGCACAAAGTATAATGTCGCGTTTCATGCCTATCATGATGAACTTTTAATTGGCAATCCTGATAACATCAAAAACAGTGCCGGAAAACCATTTACCCGCTACACGCCATTTTTTAAGCGCACACGCACCATCGCTATTGCCACGCCGCAACGTTTACCAAAAAATGCAAACTTTTATCGTGCACATCTGGTGGGACAAAAAAATCTACGCATTCTTGAAAAAATCGTGAAAGCCAACAAATCACATCACGTGCACGGCGGCACACGAGCAGCACGCAAAATTTTACGTACGCTAAAAAATTTCAAACATTATGATCACGATCGTAATTTTCCCGCACGTGGCATGACCACGCATCTTTCAGCGGCGCACAAATTTGGTGTTATTTCAATACGCGAAAGCTACCACGCCATCACACAAGCGCTTGGGCAAAACACGCAACTGATTGCAGAACTGTATTGGCGTGATTTTTTCACCTATCTTGCTTATCATGCACCACACATTTTTGGCAAACCATTTTATAAAAAATTTGGGCACCTAAGCTGGTCCCCAAATAAACACCATTTCCGGGCCTGGCGCATGGGCACGACCGGTTTTCCGATCGTTGACGCTGGCATGCGGCAGTTGAATAAAACTGGATGGATGCACAACCGCGTACGCATGATCGCCGCATCTTTTTTGGTCAAAGACTTACATATCGATTGGCGTTGGGGCGAGCGATATTTTGCAACACAACTCATCGACTACGACCCCGCCGTAAATAATGGCAACTGGCAATGGATCGCATCAACTGGCGCCGATGCACAACCGTATTTTCGAATCTTTAACCCATGGTTACAACAAAAAAAGTTTGATACCGATTGCCACTATATAAAAAAGTGGCTACCGGAGCTGCAAGAATTTCCCAACAAAATTATTCACACATGGTACGCAGATCAACCGACAACAAAAGACTACCCAAAACCGATTGTGCATCATGAAGAAGAAGCAACAAAAAGTATTAACGCTTTTAAAAAATTGCGCTCTAAAAATTTTTAGATCCCAACAATGTAAGGGTAAGCAAACGCGCTCTTTCAGTATAATCAACATTGCTTGGTTCAAAAATTGAACACCATCGGTAAATCGTATGTTGCATCTTATCAAGTTTTAACGAATCTTCTTCTTCCATCTCACACGTAGCAAATACTAAAACTGATGGCGTATGTCCGGCAGTTCCCCATTCTGAATCGGGAAATATCAGATTATTCACACCCAAAACTACTTGTGGGGTTGCATTAATACCGAGCTCTTGCTGACACTTTCTTCGGGCAGCTTCAAAAAATGTTTCACCTTTACATAATCTGCCACCAGGAATGAAAAAAACATCTTTCGCCGGACGATTGTTTCTAAAAACAACTAAATAGCGGTTTGTTTTTGTATTTAACAAAAAAACATCGACACAGATAATGGGCATATTCTCCATGGCTTGTCGATAAAATTCTTTACTCAAATAGCCCAGAACCTTTGGACAATCGCCATAGGTGAACTGTGTTGCTTCATCACTTTGTTGAGCCTGCATCCCGCGATTAAGATCTTTGTCCATACCATACATCAGTTCTGATGTAGCTAAAAACATAACTAAAAAGAATATTTTTTCATGAAAACCCTCACTGTATGTACGTGTTAAAAACTTTATCACGATATAGTAAGAGCCCACTTCTGTCAACCGCACAAAAAGTATCTCATCCGCGTCTCAAGCATGTGCGCTTTTTGCTTTTATAAAAGGTATCTTCTTCTATGCGCTCAAGACGGGATAACACTTTATACGTATTCCAGCTGGTGCGTACAATGGGTGGCGGATTATGTCGATGTTGCCATACAAAACGGCGCGTTGCTGGATCTCCCGGGCTTCCGCTGCCAAAATCTTCATATAATTTTTTATACTCATCATACTGAAAATCTGATGAGGTTTTGGCAAGAATTGATGCGGCACCCACAATAACATATTTTTCATCTGCTTGGTGTTCAGGAATAATCTGTACCCGCTGAATCTTCTCTTTATTAATACTCTTATTAATCAAGGAAGCAAGATCACGCGAGAGCATCTGATGTAATCGCTGCCAAAAAAGGATTGGATTTACTTCCCAATTATCAACATACAAAAAATGTATTGATATTTTTTCTTGCAAGCTATCAACAATACGCAAGAAAATCGACATTTCCCATTCATTAAGATTCAGCGTTTTATTGTCAATCATCTGCGGCTCAATTTCTTGAATAGAATAAGCCTGTGCTGTCTCTTTAATGATGTGCGCTAAACGTTCCCGCTTTTTACGGCTCAAACATTTACTATCGGTAACCCCTAATTTACGCCACGCACTGATTGTTTTTTGATCAGCCACTACGCCAGCAAGAAAAATGCTTCCGATGCACGGGCATTTGGTCGCATCATCAATACCAGCGATAAGCACTGTATCATTATTTTGAGATGTCATAATCATGATGTTTAACTTTTAATAGAAACCACTGCTACCCAAGATTAGCACATTTTTATAAAAAAGATGATATATTTTCTTAAGATTTTTTACAAAAATTATTTTTTAGCGCAGCAAGAATGCTCTAATTTCAACTTGTTTTGCAAAAATTTTTTTTTGCTTTTTCTAATTCATTTTTTGTGACGTACTGAGATTTTTGCCAGCACGATTAATATAAAACTGTACCATGCGTATGGCAGACCCAATCCCTTTGGGCGACACACTTTTGCGCGACATAATTTTTGCCACCTTGTCAGCTGGCTGAGAAAATGTGCCGCTTGGTGGAAACGTAGAAACGGTCGCAACGCGACCCGACCACTTATTAATGCGCTTTTTAACCACTCACTACCCTCACTTTTTATATCTTTCACTTGATCACTTCTTGTAGATAATTTACTTGTTCCAAAGCAGAATACCACCAGCGACCATGATTGTTCATTGCCGTTTGGCGCAGTGTATCTATATGCGCACGCACAACATCTGCCTTATTCAAAGCTACAAGCTTTTGAGCTGCAACAATATCTGCTTCTTTTTCTTGACACCTAACTATACGTGGAAGCAATGCAAAGGTCGTTGCGGCCACACTCACCCCAATTGCAGCAAGACCGGCCGTCTTCAACATTGGCTGTGTACGTGGTGCTGCGAGATTGTTTTTGAGTAAAAATAGATTAGAAATTAACGTTGCACCAGCCAATGCGCTTAATGTCACCAATTTAAGATGATGCCGTTGCGCATAGTGAGCAGCCTCATGATGTACTTGAAATATCCGCTCTTCTGGTGAACAAGAAACAAGAGCCTTTTCATCCAACCAAATACCAAATGCAGTAAAAGATGACACTGGTGTGCCAGCAATGAACGAACCAATCTTATTCATCTTTTTAACCGCAACATCTTCAGGATGCGCAACTCCGTGCGCTTGCAACGCGCTGCGCACTAACTCCCGATACTCCTTTTTGGCATCAACATTTCCTAAAATTTTGCAATAAAAACCGCTAACAAGCGATTGCGCGGCCAATGCACCGGCAGGAACAAGAAATAAAATCATACTTGCTAAAAATTTTTTCATTCAAAAAACTCCGTTACTTAAATTATATAAATCATTGTATCAACTTTTTATGAAAAAATCTCGCACTATGCTCCAGAGATACAGAAAAATCTTATCAAGCGGCGAATGCACACAAAAGCGTGTTTAACAGCAGACCTGTTAAAGTTATTCTACAGGCCAAACGGAAATGTCTCTGGAATGCCTTCTTCACCTTTGTGCCACTGCGCAGAATATTCAAGCGGTGTCACGGCATGCGTAACATCGTAGTGAATTATCACGTCAAATTGTGCATAATGTAAGTTTATCATTTTTAGATATTTAACGCGAACTCGATCTAACGAGCAAGAAGAGATTGATCACAAAATAGCGCAAT
>CAYSPS010000011.1:0-25362 GCA_964432975.1 uncultured Pseudomonadota bacterium
ATTGCGCTATTTTGTGATCAATCTCTTCTTGCTCGTTAGATCGAGTTCGCGTTAAGATATAGAAAAGATTGAAGAAAGCCCGGAAGCACACTTACCGCTAAATGCAACTCGTCCAAAGACCTACCCAACGGTCCAACAAGATCCGTTGCTGATCGTAGGAGAGCGCGCCGCTGATCCTCTGTTGTTAGTGGTTGTACCCAATCTAGAAAATACAACAGCTCATGCAGAAAATTATCAGCCCCACCTCTAAATGCTGCCGCCTTTCCAGAAAATTCTCGCAGCCCAACTGCCATACGATCAAAATGCTCCTGCATCGCCACGCTACGATTTGCCAGAAACAAAAACGCACTCAAGCTGGTAAAAACAAACAGCTTTTTCGTCATCACTTCTCCTTTATTTACTAATAGTATATAAATAAAAATATCACGAAGTCAACCGTTTCTCATGAAACCATTTATAAGCCAAAGATATTTGATAATTTTCTAAACTTTGCTAGCATAAAAGTGTTTCATGGTAAAATAATCAACCAATTGGTTTGTATGTAGGGGGTTTTTATGCGTAAGATAGCGTCTATTTTGTGTTTGTCGATAGTTTTTAACTCTTTTGGCGTTGAGCAGCTTATTCGTGATGTTTCTCCGTTGCCATATGTCCCTTACAGCACAAGATCGGTATTTCGTGTCATTAGGCTGGCTGCTGAGAATGGGCACCATTATAAAGATAAGCTTGCTATCATGGAGTTTGAGCATTCTAATGGGTTCGTTATGGCCTTTTTGTGGAAATATCTACTTCCTGATGAATGGGACGTTTTCGCCGGTGTCAGACGAGTTCATTATATGGATCCTCTTGACGCTCTTACACTTGCAGCTCTTGATGGCAATGTCGAAATTGCCACCGCAGCTGTCAATATACTGCCACTTTCAAAATTTATTGTCGAAACTGGCAAAACAACGGATTACAAAAACAAACCTGTTACGGCCGAGCCAATAAACGCTGATCACTACCTCACACTCGCATTCGATGCTGTGGAAAATTTTATAACAGCCTCACGGGCAACAAAAACAACATCGTTGTGCAGCGCAGGTCTTGCTGCCAGCGCAATAGGCTTACTTTCTCTTGATGTGCCCGAAATCTGCAAAGCTAGTGGCACAGCTCTGGCAAATATTTTGGGTGTCCCACTCAGTTGTGGTGGCAATCGAGCGAACGCTAGAAATAGCACCCCGGTTCCCCAAGAAAAACCACAAGATTCCAAACAAGCTGGCGCTCCTGACAAAAAAGATGCTGCAACGCAGACAGATAAAAAATCATGGTTTTCACCAACTAAAGTCAGTTTGCTCAGTGGCGGATTTTTTGCCCTTCTTGCTTGGCGCATGCATCAAAAACAGACCCATATTGTACGAGCATATTTATCAGTCATCGATTTCTTGCTCAAATCACCAAAGCTCACCTTTTCAAAAAGTTATGTTTTGCAACGATTAATTAAGCTCCACGATAACGTGCGTCTGTTTGGCCTTGGACAAGAAACGGCGCAATATTTGAAAAAAATAACGAGCAGTATCCTGTAACAAACATCACTTTGGTAAAAAAAGCAAAACTTTTGTACACTTGCAGTGCAGTAAAAAATTTTGAAAGGTACTTTCTATGACCAAGCATGCAATGGCGTGGATCTCTTTAGTAGTTTTGCCGAGTACGCTGTTTGCTAATCACATGAGCTATCGACTGTTACCTGGTGTTGACAAAAACACCGTTGTTGTTGAGGAAACAACGTACAATTCAATGGAAGGTTTTAGTAGCTCTGGTGGTTCAACAATTTTATATAGTACCAAAACACATGAGCGTCATTTACCACTAACGGTCGCCTTTGACATCGGTATTCGGTACCAAAACTTGCCTATTCTTGACGAATCCCTAGAAAAATTGGCGCACAAAGGCGCGCGCATTGATATCGCCGACGCATTGGCCATTATCGCCGATAAGCTTGCCGATAAACGCTCAAGCAAACGTGCTGGTTATTGGGCGGCAGGATTTTTGGGAGCTCTTGGCTGCGCCATTCCATTTTTTGATATGCAACACAGAATTTCTGCTGGACACAATTTCGGCCCTGCCTATGTCGGCGGCTCATTTGATGTGTCAAAACATGTCATGACGGGACTCATGTGGACAGCTGCAGCTTTGACCGCTATCGGCTCATGGTTAAGTTTTAAAAACGCCAGCGGCATATATGTTGACATCATTCATCGATTACTTAATTCACATGTATGCATCATTTCGAGTGTCAACAAATTCTCGCATCGCCTTGAGTTGATCAAAAAATTGTTGACTCCAAAAGATCGCGAACGACTTATTGCACTCATCAAGCCACTTGGTGTTAATTACATGATCCACAGCAACTAAAACACACAGAGATTCATCACCCATGAGTATTAAAGCCGGTTTAGTTGGATTACCCAATGTGGGGAAATCAACACTTTTTAATGCGCTGACCAAATCAAGCGTACCAGCAGAAAACTACCCTTTTTGCACCATTGATCCGCATTTAGCTATTACCAATGTCCCAGATGAGCGCTTAGAAATTTTGCAAAAACTCTATCAATCAAAAGAAATAATTCCCGCGTCCGTGATGTTCGTTGATATTGCCGGACTTGTCAAGGGTGCTGCAGCTGGTCAAGGCCTTGGCAATCAATTCTTAAGTCACATCCGCGAAGTCGATGTGATTCTTCATGTTTTGCGTTGTTTTGAAAATACTGACATTATCCATACGCATCAGAAAATTGACCCACTTGATGATTACCAGGTAATCATACAAGAACTTGCACTTAAAGATTTAGAGTCGGTGCAAAAGCGTCAGCTTAAAATTGAACACTTGCTCAAGGCCGCACGCAATGATCCAGCTGAGCTTAAGCAACTCACCAGCGAATCTCACATACTCAAAGAACTGGTCAAAGAGCTCAATAATGTTGACCTGAAAAAAATCAAAGAACTTGCTGCGCAAATCCCACCCGAATCAATTCAATTACTCACAGCTAAAAACTTTTTGATTGTTGCAAATATCGATGAAAAAGAAATTGAGCCAAATGCATGGCACACTAACCTGCATTACCAAAAACTTATTCAGTTTTTTGGTGAGCAAAAAGTAATCCCGTTATGTGTGCGACTTGAATATGAATTAAGTCAATTGCCGTCAGAAGAAGCAACCGAGCTCATTACAGCGCTTGGGCTTAAAGAGCCTGGATTGGCAGCCGTTATTCGTCGAACATATCAAGAGCTTGGCCTTATTACATTTTTTACGTGTGGACCAGAAGAAACGCATGCATGGCCAATTCACGCAGGCATTACTATTCGTCAAGCAAGCGGCGAAATCCATTCAGACCTTGAGCGCGGTTTTATTTGCGCTGAAGTTATGAACTGCCACGATGTTATAACGCACGGATCACCCGTCAAAGCCAAAGATGCTGGTAAGCTTCGCATTGAAGGACAAGATTATATTGTCACGGATGGTGACATCATTAACGTACGTTTTAATGTATAGCTGAGTTTAACGTCCTAAAGTCGTGATCGTTGGTTGCGCAGGATTTTATCCGAGCGCTGCGTGTCTTTGCACCATTTCTTGGAGCAATGGTGCACGACGATCTTCAGGAAGTGCCAAAAGAATTCGACGAAACTGTCGCACATATGCAGGACGCCCAAATTGTGAGATATGGGCAACCCCAGGAATCATGCCCCTGGCGACCGTTTCGGCGTCTTGTATAGGACTATTTTCCCGCAAAATCTGCAACGCAGCAGTTGTGCCAACGCGCAAAGACTCTGGTATGCGATGTTGCATATCACGCAAATCATCCAGAAAATCAGCGCGCATATCGGCATATGCAGGATCAAAAAAATCTGCAACGCGCAGGTAAAATGTTATGGCCACACTATCGTCTTGTTGCATGCAAAAAGCACGATCAACCAAACACAGACTCAAAAGTAATATGCCAGAAAAAAAGAAAGAGCCAATACAACGACCCATAGGTTCCCCCGTAATACAACTTATTTTGTACTTATATTTTGATTAAGTTTACGCTATCATGAACATTAAGATCGGTTCAAAAGATGCTTTTAAGCCCATGCGTAAAGTAATTTTTAGTTTATTTACTATTATTTTTTTGTCAATTATTATTTGGATTTTTGTAATTCATCATCCAAAAACATACAATTGCGAATTCATTGGTCAGAAAAAAAATATTATACCGGTCGCGATTCTTGGTTCAGGCCCAGCAGGGCTTTCTGCTGCGTTGTATAGCGCACGCTTGGGCATACAGACGGTCGTTTTTGAAGGTCCAAAGCCCGGTGGCCAGCTCACTGAAACGGGCTTTGTTGAAAATTGGCCCGGTGTTGCACGCGCACGTGGCGCAGACATTATGCAAAACTTACGCACAAACGTACAGCAACTTGGCGTACAACTTGTACCACTTACCATAAAATCAGTAAATCTTCTTTCTTGGCCATTTGCACTCATTGCAGACGATGGCAGTACGCTGCATGCGTTATCGCTCATTATTACGACAGGTTCAGCACCTCGCGTGTTAGACATCCCAGGTGAACGCGAATATTGGGGTAAAGGTGTTACAACCTGCGCACTATGCGATGCACCATATTACAAAAATAGAGATGTTGTTGTCGTAGGTGGTGGTGATGGCGCATGCGAAGAAGTGGTTCAGCTAGCGCCATATGCCCGGCGCATTACGCTTCTTGTGCGTGGCGAAAATTTACGCGCATCTGCTGTTATGCAACAGCGCATTTATGCATTACCACAAGTTCTTGTTGCAACATACAAACAGATTCAAAAAATTACTGGCGACGGAACTTGGGTGACCGGCATCACGGTATTTGATATCAAACAAAAAAAGACCGAGCATATCGCTGTAAACGGCATCTTTCTTGCTATCGGTTATGAGCCACGTACACAATTATTTGCATCACAACTCAAGCTATCAATTGATGGTTACATTATTATCGATGAAAAAAACCAACACACATCAGTGGCAGGCGTTTTTGCTGCTGGCGATGTTGCCGATCCTACATACCGTCAAGCTGGTGTGGCTGCGGGCGCGGGCATTAAGGCAGCCATCGAAGCAGTACACTTTTTACAAAATCACGGTTGGTCACAAAGTTGCGTACGATTGCTCCATCCACAATTGTATCACTATAAAACTGCACAGCCGGTGAAAGAGTTAATTTCCGTAAGCGAATTTGAACGCCTCGTGTTACGTTCCCAAAAGCCGGTTATGATTGATTTTTATGCGCATCATTGCCCATCATGCATGCATATGCTTCCAACATATGAAGCCGTTGCACAGCAATTTGCCGACCACATGAATTTTTTCAAGGTTGACACCATGCGAGTACCGGCGCTTGAAGAACAACTCAACGTTGAACAAATTCCTTGTTTTATTGTGTTTAATAGAGGAAAACCAACAAGTCGTTGCTATGCATTTATGGATCGAGCACAAATGATTGCACTTATAGAACACAGTCTTTGATTGATAAGTAAAAAATTTTTTGTGCTATGATCAAAGCAGGAGGGGCCGCTATGCGAAGAATAATTATTTGTATATGCGCGCTTTTTTGGCTGAGCGCAATACAAGGCTGGGGCTTTAGTTGGTGGTCATCGCGACCAACCGTGTGCATTGGCCCACATTGCGGATCAACTGCAGGACAGCTCGAAGTACTTGAGGATGAACAGGCGGTTTATGATCGTTGGCGTGCTTATGCTAAAGATGAATTTGTAACATTTTATTCACGTTATGATGCATGGTCAAATGAACATATTGCCCGTCGTGGAATTTTAGTTACACGAAACCATGCACGCGCAACCGTACTTGTCATGCATGGATATACATCAAATAAAATCGATATGGGGTTATTGCGTCTCCTTTTTTCACCGTACAATTTATTTTTGTTTGACTTTCGTGCACATGGCGAAGATGTCGAAGGGCAAACAAGCACTTTTGGATACGACGAAGTCTATGATGTTGTTGCAGCGGTTGATTTTTTACGTGAAAACCCTATTACCAAAAATTTACCAATCATTGGTTATGGTTTCTCAATGGGCGCTGCAACAGCAATTCAAGCACAAGCACGTGACCCACAACTTTTTACCGCACTTATTTTAGATTGCCCATTTGATTCAACCGATGCACTTGTTAAGCGCGGCCTTGATAAAGCATTGGGGAAAATTTACATCCCCTGGTTTGGTTATTACGAGATTCCCGGTCGAAAATTTTTGGAAAAACATGCAATGGATCCGTGGATACAGCCAATTTTACTTTTCTTCTTACGCATTTTTGCAGGAATGGATGCTTCGCGCATTACCACCTTTCCTAAAAGAGTCTGTCCATGCGATTCGGCAAAAAGTATTGTAATCCCGGCACAATTCATCACCTGCTATGCCGATGACCGTGTTCCTATTGATGCTGTTGTTAATGTATATCAAAATATTCAAGGATACAAAAGACTCTGGGTAACGCGTGGCGCACGACATTTTGGATCATTATTCAACAATCCTGAACTTTACCAGCAAATGATCGCCAATTTTATTGAAAAAGTGCTCTACGAAATCACAAAAAAAGAACGCCAGGATCGCGTGCTTACCGATGTTTCAATTGATGAGCTCAAACATATGCATGAGCGACTCTACACTTATCAGTTGCCACAAGAAACCATCAACGTATTATATCCACAAAAATCATAAAGAGCTAAAATCCTAAAAATTCCAGCAAAAAAGAGGTCCAGTTATTTTGAAGTAACTTGTGCACGATGTGGGTGCTCAGGACCAGCATATACGAGTAATTTACGCAACTGTTGGCGGCCAAGTTTTGTTTTCGGCATCATACCTTTAACCGCATGCGTAATAATTCGTGTCGGATCTTTTTGCATAACCGCACGCGCTGTCAACTCCTTTTTACCGCCAATCCAACCTGAATAGGTTGTATAAATCTTTTGGTCCATTTTTTTGCCCGAGAGAAATATCTTCTCGGCGTTAACTACCACGACATAATCGCCGGTATCAGTATGCGGCGTAAAGTTTGGTTTATTTTTACCGCGCAGCATCATGGCTATACCACTTGCCAAACGCCCCAACGTTTTTCCAGCGGCATCAATAACAATCCAACGAGGGTTTCTATCCTGTGGGCGAACCAAAAAAGCTTTATTCATGATACGATAAACTTTCAGATATCAAGCAGTATTAATAATATAAAAATAGCCAAAATGGTCATTTTTGTCAAACATTTAAAAGTTGCCATAATCACAAAAAATTGCCTGTAAAAGATTGCGCAATCGCTCACGTGTAACATTGACAAACTGATAAGTCGGAGCTAAATTAAAAGCAGCAATTTGAGGAGAATCATAGGCTGAAGTAGCCGTCTCAAAAAGAGAGCGCAAAAGGTAATAAACATGAGTATTACAGAAATAAAAATCTACCCAGTCACCGATGGCGGACGTTTGAAGGCATATGCAACAATGGTTTTTGACGATTGTTTCATTGTTCGCGATTTAAAGGTCATCGAAGGCGATAAAGGATTCTTCGTTTCAATGCCCTCACGTAAGCGGAAAGACGGCTCGTTTCGCGACATTGTTCATCCACTGAATTCAGAAACGCGCACCTACGTTGAAAAAGCAATTGTTGAAGAATTCAAGAAAAATTCTGAAGTTAAATAAACAAAAATCGTCTTGAAAAATATATGGGGCGTAGCCAAGTGGTAAGGCACCGGTTTTTGGTACCGGCATTCGGAGGTTCGAATCCTTCCGCCCCAGCCAGTTATTTGGAAAAGCAATAAGATTGCTTTAAAATCATGAGAAAACTTTATCTGGCCTCGCAATCTGTTCAACGAAAACGTCTTTTGCAAGATGCTGGCTTTTCTTTCGAAGTTATTGGCCAATCTGCCGATGAGGCTTCTTGTGATTGGGGAATGCCCCTCATTCAGCTTACACAACATATTGCACGCATGAAAATGGCACATGCGCTTGTTCCAGCCGGTTCACAACGTGGTGAAACTTGTTGGGTGTTAACGGCAGACAGCTTGGCCACTAACATGGCCCAAACTATTATATACGGCAAACCATGCGATCACGCAAGCGCTGTTAAAATGATTAAAGATATTCGCTCAGGAGTAATTGCCGGAGCTGGTTTTTGTATAAACAAAAAAATATGGGATGGTTCACGTTGGACGCTTGCAGAACAATTTATCGGCTACGCACAAGCAACGTGTATCATTGATGTGCCAGATAATCTTATAGAAGACTTTTTTAGCAAGCTTAAACTTATTAATGGATTAAATTATCTGCAATTGTGCGGTGCTTGTAGCATTACCGGCTACGGTGCCCAGTTCCTCAAAGACGTTAGCGGCTCATACACCGCTATTCTTGGACTGCCCATGTATGAAGTGCGCCACGGACTCATTAAAACTGGTTTTATTACTGATTAATATGCTTTAAGGTTAGATCTCAACCATTCCCAAGCTACAAGGGGCTTTATGTTCAAAAAAAACATTTTATCACTCGCGCTCGTTAGTGCACTCACCTGCCAAACTGCGTTTGGCATGGCGCTAAAAGAAACAACAGAGGATCCTGTTCCGCACTGGATCGCCAACCATCCTAGAACTATCGGTGCGCTTTTAATTGGCACTGGGGCTTGTCTGGGATTGCTCGCACAACGAAATTCATTTACACGTGGTTTGATAGGAGCTGCTGGTGGCGCTGTTCTTGGTGCAAGCATTAATGGAATACTGCAAGAGAGAGGTATACTTCGTAAAGACTCGCCATCACTACTCCCCTGCATGCTTATCGGCAGCGCCGGCTTGAGTGTTTTACTTGAGCACCTTAGGCAAGCGGGCGTCCTCAGAAGCTCGCTTGTTGCAGCAAGTGGTGTGCTTTCTGTCGTTGGAATAGTACTTCTCGTCCCAGATCACCTCACAGGAGCTAAAAAAAATCGCTTGGTTTAATTTTAAATACATACGTTTTTATGAACAACGGCGCTGTTAATGCGCTGTTGTTTTTTTTGACGGCTTCCAGTTTTTTAAAATCTCTTTAAACAAGAGTTCTTGTGGATTAGCTTGCGGGTTCCCGCGTATTTGATCAGTAGCAGATCGAGCGCTTGAGCTGACCGTTTGCTGATCGCAATTTGTTTGGTCGATGTGATCAAGTGACGGCATAAGTTGCTTTTGCAGATGTTGCGCTACTTCTTGTTCTTGATGCGCCTGCTCAAGCAAATTTTCCATTAAAGCAAAAAAATCCAAAATAATAGCTTGCGCTTCGTGTGGATCGGCAACATCGTCACTTGAAGACTTTTGAGCAACAACTTTCGCCACCAAGGTTTTAAGATCATGTTCATGATCAGTAACCAAGCGACGCATGAGTACTAAAAGTTCAGGCGTGATAACCAAGTGATCGGTAAAACGATCGCCAAATTCCATGCAAGCCCTTTTTTTCTTTTATTAAAGCACTTTTTAGAATTTTTGTCTAAAGATTAAGCACATCGTTACCCCCAAACAAGTCTTTCATACAAATTAAAACACGTTATTCATCGTACTCAATCTTCCAATCATCGCTCTTGGGCAGTGATTCCACAGATTCTGACCTTCGCCCCCCATCACGCAAGCGTGCCAAACTCTGTGCACTTGCCTGTGCACGATCTGAAGCCTGTTTGGCTTGTTGATTAAGCTCAAGATGGGCACTTTCAAACAGCGAGTTCATCTCTTTTTGCATTTTTTTAATTTGGTTTTGTAATTTAAAGATCATCTGAACGCCTGCCAAATTAATACCGAGCTGGTGTGTCAGATGAATTACTTCTTCCAACCTCGTAACGTCTTCCTCACTAAACAAACGGGTATTGCCCTCTGAGCGCTTTGGGCTAATAAGCCCTTCTTTTTCATACAAACGAATAGTTTGCTGGTGAATAGTAAACATTTTGGCAACAGCTGAAATCGAGTAATACGCCTTATGACGTTTTACTTTTTTCTTCATCATATTTAGATTTTTAGTACATACCTGTTTACACTTTTACCTTTTTAGAAAGATAGCATGGATAAAGTAATCAATAAAGTATCACCGTTCGTTTTCTTTTTATTCTGCCACCTGTCAATATGCGCCGGAGTTTGTGTGTTTGATGGGCATACATTTAAAGCCTATGCCGAACATATTGATGGGCATTTGCTTAAAAACTATTTTATTGACAGCATATCTGTTGATGCACAAGATTATTACCGCCGATTGCAAGAAGCGCATGAAGCGGAACTTGAGCAATCGCTTGACCAACAAATCATAAACAATCAAAAAGATATTGGTCCAAATTATGTACGCACGCTACGCCATGTATGTAATAAAATCGAATCGATTATCAATACCATCAAACAATTCGGACTCGAACCATACTTGGTTTTTAATGATGAAACAATAGACTCGCTTTCGGATTGGCACCATTTAGCAGACACGCTAACACCTTCACTTATTTTTTGCCAAGACCCAGGCTTGAACGATATTCCACCAATATTATTAGAAAAATTTATACGCGCTATCGAACAATTAGCAAAGCGTGTACAAAAATTATATCAGACAAGCTTACAAAATGCGCTTGATCATGTTGACAATCCAGCACATCTGAAACAACTTCTTGAACTTAAAACCCAGGGGTAAAATTCATGATTATCACAAAACGACTTGTACAACGTGTGGGCGCCTGTGCGCGTTGCGCGGGAAAAGCGCTTGTCCAACATTTTAATGCACATTCTTTTACCACCAAAGAAAAGCCGCATGCAGGATTAGTAACTTCAGCAGATACGATAACAGAAGCATCCATTATACGCCAATTGCGTGCACTTGACCCCGACGTTGCATTTCTTGCTGAAGAAGGTGGCAAAACCGGCAAAAACGACTGGGAATGGGTGATTGACCCAATCGATGGTACCAACAATTTTGCATATGGCATACCATATTTTTGCATCTCCATCGCATTAACATATCAAGGACACCCACAATTGGGGGTCATTCATAACCCATTGCGCCACGAGCTCTTTTGGGCAATCAAAAATGGAGGCGCTTGGTGTGGCAATATACGCATACATACTGCAAAGCGGCCATTAAAACAAAGTTTTATCGCGCTCAGCGTTCCTTATGACGATCATAATGTGCCCTGGGAAATACAGGCGCGCCAAATTTCTGATCATGTACGCGACTTGAGACGCATGGGAGCCGCAGCTCTTGATTTAGCATATGTAGCAGCTGGACGCTTTGATGGCGCATTTTTTCAAAATCTCTCGTGGTGGGATATTGCAGCGGGTATTTTACTTATTCAAGAAGCCGGTGGCATCGTTACTGATTTTAATCTCAAGCCTATTAATCAAAAATTTCAGTCGCTCATCGCCGCAACGCCGATTATTCATACCCAACTCACTAAAATTATACGATCATAATTTCATGATATTCATGCAGCTTGTGTATTTTTTGCATTTACCCTGTCGAAGAACGCACAATTTTTATGCAATCACGACGCCGTTGTAAATCACAAATGAGCGTCGCGTCATAAAATGGCCATTTATGAGCCTTCTGCGGCTCTTGCACATATAGGTGCTTCGTATGAGCTAAAGAAGATGTCTTTGGCGAATTTGTACCAAGCGTATCTGCAATTGCTTGCGCAAGCTCAGCATATCCACGCGCCCGTACATACTGTAAACAAATTTGTTGTGTACAATCGGCATGCTCAGTACAAAAATGCAATTGTTTTTTACGCTCAAACATGCGTACAACACGAGACACATCACGGCAAGAAAAATACCCATTACGTACTTCACGATTTTGATGAACAGCTGCCGCGCATGCTTGGCAAAAACAAGCAAAACAATCAATATGCGTACAGGCTTTTTCAACCGCACATGTTTCAGCTTCTTGTTCACAAGCGAATGAAAAAGCTGCCTCAATCGCACGTGCATTTAATGAAGCAACACTGCTGATGTGATACGCAAAGCGATCGCAAAAACGTTTTGAATAGCCCTGATGCGCAAGCTCACTTAACAACGTAGAAATTTGGGCAGGAATCGCAAATTTAAATTCTTTACAATGACCACAGGCAACATGTGCCGCCTCGTGAAGCAAAACATACCACAAGGTTCCCGTTAATGATTGATCGGCAATTGACTGTTTAATGTAAATTTTGCCTTCATGCGCAACACCGCTCGCGTCATAATTTTTAGTTAAAAGATAGATGGTGGAATGCCGCTTACATCCCATAACCTGTTGTGCCCAACTGCCCATACGTTGCACACGGACATTTGATAGCGGAACCAATGAGAACATGCGAGAAGCATGTGCAGATAGGCCAAAACTTGTCATGCATAATGCATGACAAATAACAACAGAAATTTGTTTTCGATATAAAAAGATCACAACCCAACCCCTCCATTTTTATACAATATATTGCTTTTTAATTATAACAATATTGTAAAATTAGTCAAGTTTATAAAAAAATTTTACAAAAATTGAATTATTTGCTAAGATATACACAAGAAAACCTACATATATTAAAGGGGAAGACTCCAATGACTTATGGCAAAACTCTCGTATTATTACTTTCGTTCTTTATGCAAATATGTGCTATGCACAAAGATGCTGCCAAGAAGCCCGTAATTATCAACAGTACCTACGCGCAAGTATCACGGCCGCCATCTCCTGCGATTTTTGACTGTATTGAACGAATTCTCTGTTTTTCAACCGTACTTTTTTCATTTGAGTTTCTCCAAAAACCATCCCTTGCAAGTTCTCATGGACACACAGATGAAGAAACCATGGTTCCAGCCATGTTTGATCGCTTTACTCGCGTGAGCCTTATTCGAAGCAGCAGTGAAGATTTGCTTTACGAAAAGCAACCAACAATTGCTGATCTTATCGAGCACGTCCATGAGCAAGCGGAAGAATGCCAAGGACCATGCGCTGCAGTTTTAACAAAAAAAACAACCTCAGTAATCATTGCCTATAAAAACAAGAATTGGTTTTTTGCCAGCCTTGATTATCAGGGAGCCGAGCAACATTTTGCTCCCGGCTCACACCTCATCTTCTTTTACGAAGACAAAAAAGCTCTTATTAAATATGTTGAAAACCTCTGTAACATGTTTGACATGCATGCAACACCATCAGACCCAAATCGTGATGAATGGCAGGCAACATTGTATGGCGTCAAAGACAATCCAGATTTTCAATAACTTTTTGTATCACGCGCGTGGTGGTCGCAATGTGTTCGGATCTTCATCAAAATGAGCTGATAAATCAGCCAGACGCTCTATAGCCCATTTTAGCAATGCAAAATCCCGACTCGACTCCATATCGCCATAATCACGCATAATCCGCACACGCAAACCCGTAGCATAGCACCACTTATTGTTAACTGCCAGCATCATATCACGCAAATCCTGTTTAAACGTTCCCGGAGCCATTTGTTGTCTTTTGCCAAACAAAACAGCATGGCTCCCGCGCATGTGCGTTACAAATTTTATAAGCCCTTGTACATGCTTATGAAATTCTGCCTCAGATAATCGTTCGGTTGGGCTTTCGGGTAAATAACCAACATCGTGAGTTGCCATACCAAGTGCCAAAGGCACAATCAACGAAAAATACATTAAACACAAATTCACAATTTCCTTGCATATTTTCATAACAATTTCACATTATACATACACATGAGCAACAATTTTGAATATAAACTTATCTAAGTATAAAATAGAATATGGAGAGTTTCTAAAACTAAACAAAAATTATGATTTATCAATCATCTATCATTTTACGCCAATACTGGTCTGCATTTAATGCACTTCATTATATTAGTTTCCGTGCAGGTGGTGCACTCCTTACTGCACTTCTCATTGCACTCATTTGTGGCAATAGTTTTATTAAATTTTCGGTCAAATATTTTAGCTCACCGCCGCGGCCCTACGTTCCACACACGCACACTCTCAAAGGCAATGTTCCCATCACTGGAGGACTTTTTGTTTTATTTGTTGCAACACTGACCATATTTTTTTGGTGCAATCTTACAAAGCCAACCGTGTGGCTCATGCTCATGTGTCTCATGCTTTTTGGTACCATTGGCTTCATTGATGATTGGAGTAAAATACAGGGACGTGCTGGTATTTGCGCAGCAAAAAAATTTACCTTGCAATGCATCGCCGCACTCATCATCATGGGCGCCTGGTATTTCTGGCAAGAAAGCTCTACTATTTGGTTTCCATTTTTTAAAAATTTGCATCCTGATATTGGACTACTCTTTATCGCCTGGGGTATGCTCCTTATGATCGCCACAAGTAATGCGGTCAATCTTACTGATGGACTTGATGGATTAGCGAGCGGATCACTTATTGCGAATTTTATGACTTTTAGTTTAATTTGCTATCTCACCGGACATGTACAAATAGCGCAATATTTACATTTACCATACGTACACAGTGGTGAACTCACGGTCATTGGCGGCACATTATCAGGCGCACTCTTGGGCTTTTTGTGGTTTAACACATATCCAGCACAAATTTTCTTGGGCGATGCTGGATCGCTCGCACTTGGCGCCGCACTCGCACTCATGGCGCTTATTTGTAAGCATGAATTGCTTTTACTCGTTTCTGGCGGACTTTTTGTCATTGAAACACTTTCGGTAATTATTCAAGTGGCATCTTTTAAACTGCGTGGCAAACGCGTATTTAAAATGGCGCCACTGCACCATCATTTTGAACTTTTAGGTTGGCCAGAGGCGAAAGTAACGGTACGCATGGGCATTATTTCGCTCATCCTCTGCTTGCTCGTGCTCATGACGATCAAAGTGAGATAATTTAGAAGATGGCCGTGTCGCCTATGTAGTCAGGGGTAAACCTGATCGACGGAAACTTACGAGGATAACCAAAATAGCTTTCGGCTTCTTTTGGCGGTATTGCATAATTTTTAGTTATAGTACGATGATCATACGTCAAATCTAATGTAATATATGGTTCTTGGTACAGCGTAAACTTACCAGATACCGAACGACACAACTTTTTGCCATTCGGTTTTTTCTTACATGTTTTGTCTAACGTACGATGAACTTTGAGATGCTTAACCCGTTCAGGCACTTGCAAAACGTATGACGCGCCAGCTTTGATAGGAAAACATTGACGAACCTTTTTTTGCTCAAACCAATAGCGTGTACACAATGTACCGTCTACCCATGGCGCTATAAGTGGGCCCGTAATTTCAACTGTTTTCGTTTTTGTCCACAATGGTGCACAACACAACAAAAAGATTATTAATACCAATCTCTTCATAATACCCCCTATGATCATCACTAAGTATAGCGCAGCATGCTAGTTCATGCGCAATAATCAATTCAAAAACCTGTTTTTGAATGCACATTTTTATTAATTTCTTTTTTGTTGTTAAACTGACAAATAAGTTCGTATAGAAATTTTTCGTGAGTGAAAAAAGAAACCTTACAAAAAATGAAAAAACTATTATTATTTTTGTTCATTAGTATCTCCACCTCACTTTTGGCGAAAACCGGGCAGCTGGATGAAGCAAATGCTCGGTTCACTTACAAAGGGAGGCCAATTCATCCGTTTTTGATTAAAGAATTCTCCAATTGGCTTTCGGATAACCGTCCGCCAATGGTAACGACCGTTGATGTTGCTGCGGCATATGATACGAATAAGTACCAGAAGAGTAGTATTGAAAAGCAGGGTGACTGGTGGGTTGTTAAGAAACAAGGAAAGGATATTGGTGAGTCTTTCGGTTATCACTGGCTTAATAAGTTGGCCAATGGAATCCATGTGGTCGAGACTGGTAATAGCGGAGAAGGATCGGGTGTTTTTATGGCTCTGGTGTTTATCAAGTTTTGCGAAGGTGAGATTTTTAGTGAAGGCAAGAGAGAAAAACAGCTACTCATGTCGATTGTAGGCATATATTCTTTGGGCGATAGATATAAGGGCAAGATAAAAGTTTACCCAGATAAAGTTTTCATTCCTGCCTCCAAAGATCAGTTTCGTGGTGGCCCAATTGATAAAGACGTCGAGCTGAAATTAACATAAAACTGAGTAGTTGACATCACCATATGGGCATAGCGCAGCACACTAGTTCATGCGCAACAATAAAAAATTTTAAAATTTATTTTAGACTAACACCAGGGGCACATTTTTGGTTTATGCACCATGCGATACATCACCGAGCCAACTAAACACAATAAAATAAAAATTATCAGGGCATGTGGACCATTTTTGAGAAAACCATTAACACAAAACATAATAAATAGCGCGCAATTAATAAGCGCTAATACAGCGATCAATTTCGTGTGTGCAGTTTTAAAAACACGCCAGGCAAGTGCACTAAATGCGCACATGCTTACGGTATATGCCAACGTGCTGCCAAGCACACTAATTTGTTGCAACGTAATTTGCTGCGCGCCAGTACCAAGCAAATATGCTATACATAAAAAAGCTTCGACAAATAAACACCAGTATGCAATGCCAGCGCGATTTTTTTGTACAAAACTATCACAATAAACAACATGTCGATTGTCAGCAAGCGCATGTAAATTCCATGCATTACTAAATAAAATTCCATATGCACCACCAAGTGCAGAAACGCCCATACAAAAATAAAGCAATAAACGTAAAGATTCGCTTCTAAATCCAACCGATTGCAAGAAAAAAGCAATACCATCAAAAGATGGTATCAAGCTCATCAGTGTTTGATCGATACCAGCATAATAAGCAAGCTGATAAAACAAATAAACGCTCACGGCAATCACATATGAAATAATCACCGCGCGTGGCGCATTACGTTGCGAATTTTGTATTTGACGACTAAGCGATAATGTTGCTTCAAAACCAGAACAGGCAAACAACGCAAGGGGCAAGCCAAGAACAATGCCAGAAAAATTTATTGTCGCAAAATTAAATAACTGTGGCGCAAAGCGCATCAGACCAACAAGCGTGATCAAAACAATGGGAATTGATTTTAAGCATAAAAAACTGACTAGAATAGATTTTCCAATTCGCATGTTTAATAAATTAAAAATGACAAACATGGTGATGATAATGGTATCTAAAACAAAGAGGGGAATACTGGCGAGTGGCACAAGTAATTTTTGCGCCAAGAAAGAAAAAAAGTGAATCATAAGCGCTGCTGATGCAGGCTTGGCAATAAAATAGCACCATGCGCTGATAAAACCCCAAAAGGGGCCAAGACTTTTGTTGCCAATATCATAAAAACTACTTTCTTCATAACATTTGAGCAACTGCGCCATCGCCAAAATGAGCGGCACCAACAAAATACTCACAATTATGTAGGGTGCAAAACCCCATGCACCAGCAAATTGCGCCAATGGGATGCTATTTAAAAAGATCCCGGTACCCAACATAATGTTAAGATTAATAACAACTGCGGCTGGTAAAGACAATTTATATTCGTTGGCCATAGGTTCCTTTACGCACTGCTTGCTCATGATCAGCTTATCGCACGTGCAGATAAATACCAATAAACTGTAATTGAAAAACTAAAGAACTTGTGAAACGTATAATGCAATTGCACCAGCAATTGCTGCGTTTAAGCTTTCTGCTTGCCCAGGCATTGCAAGCGTCAGTTGCTTTTCACATTGTTTGAGCCATTGGTTTGGTATGCCATGCGCTTCGCTGCCAACAACCAATAAGCCTGTTTTTAGCCCCGGCTTTATTATGGTGCCGCCACGTGGCACTAAAGCGCACAACTCTGGCCGTTTTTTGTAAGCGACCACGTCGGCCCAACTCATGTGAATAACCTGCGCCAATCCAATAGTGCCTGCGGATGCTTGCACCACTTTTGGCTGCCAAGGATCAGCGCCTTCAATAATAATTACCTGTTTCACCCCAAAAGCGATTGACGTGCGAATTAATGTGCCCATATTTCCTGGATCATTGATTTGACACAAAACTAAGCCGGGCACAAGTTCGTCAGGTATTGTTGTTTGTGGAACTTTAAAAACACCCAAAACTCCACTTGGTGTTGTGCTTGCAGAGATTTTTTTCATCACCGCTGGCGTTACCTGAACCAGCCTCTCACCCAAATCAAATTTTTGTGCTTGTTCAAGCAATTCGTGCGTAAAAAACAAGTATGCGCATGGCACACTCTCATGGAAAAGTGCCTGACACGTTCGCACACCATCAGCAATAAAAAGTTTTTGTTCTTCACGCCCTTTGGCCGTGTGCAAGCGCACAATAGATTTGACTAATAAATTTTCAGAAGAAACAATTACCTTCATAAATCTAGCTTACTTCTTATTCACATTCTTTGGCAAAAGTCCAACAGATTGAAAAATCTTTTCCCAAACCGCATCTATGCCTTCCCAAGGTAAATCTGGATGATAAAAATTACGTACTCGGGGTATGTGCCAATCAACTTTGCAATCTGGTTGACTATCTACCGCAATAATAGTGAACTGGAGTTTTGGAAATTTTCTTTTAAATAAATTTACCAATTCATGGGCACGCCGACGATCAATATCACTTACATTGCCAAAATTCATCGCACGTACAAAATATACATACTTTCCCGAAGTAAGCGCTTTATAAAATCGCCGGATACGCCGCTGCACACGCTCACGCAACAATGGCCAATAAGTGCTAAAAAAATTTTCATGATTAGCCTCTTTAGGACATAAATGGGCAAAAGTAAACCCACGACTCCCATCCATTTCATAACCATATAGTGTATTCCAAATTCTCACATGGCTGCGAAAGTGAATAAGATTCTCATCAAGTAATTGCGCAAAATCATTTTTGATTAATCTGACAAGTGCATCATGGCGCGTCACACACCAATCAAATGGGTAAGCCATGTAACGTAGCCCATGCACACGAATCTGTGCCACCGGCTGGCATGCAACACCAAGCGAAATCACGATAGGTTTGGGACCATAAATTATTTGATTTTCTTCTGCCTCAGTTATGTCGCCATGTTCTATAACATCGGCCCAAAGAGTAAAATTGAACAAAGATGCTATAATTACAACAAATATTCTAAGACAAACGTTCATCCCATAATTTTTCCACAATTTTCTGATCAGTCAACGTTGTTAAATCGCCAAAATCTTTTTTGCCCTGCGCAATGGCCTTCAAAATTCTGCGAACAATCTTGCCTGAGCGCGTTTTTGGCAGTGCATTGGCGAATTGAATTTTGTCTGGACGCGCTATTGCGCCCAATTGTACCGCCACATGCTTTTTAAGTTCATTCGCTAAATCTGGAGAGCCAACTTCACCCGCATGCAACACAACAAATGCATAAATCGCTTCGCCCTTGACGGCATGCGGAATTGGCACTACGGCGGCCTCTGCCACCGCTTTGTGACTCACGATTGCAGATTCAACTTCTGCCGTACCGATACGATGTCCTGCAACTTTGATAACATCATCAACACGGCCCATAAGCCAATAGTCACCATCAGCATCTTTACGTGCAGCGTCACCGGTAAAATAATAGCCAGGAAATTTTGACCAATATGTTTTTTTAAAACGCTCATGATCACCAAATACCGTACGCATCATGCCCGGCCATGGTTTTTTGATAACGAGGTAGCCGCCAGCTTCTTTGCCTTCTTCATCTAAAATCACTGGCTCAATACCAAAAAATGGCCGCATCGCGCAACCTGGTTTTAAGTCATGCGCTCCTGGCAACGGTGTGATCATAATGCCACCCGTCTCAGTTTGCCACCACGTGTCAACAATCGGACAATGCTGCTTGCCAACGTGCGTATAAAACCATTTCCATGGCTCCGGATTAATCGGTTCACCAACAGTACCCAACAAGTGCAATGATGACAAATCAAACCTGTTCAACACATTTTGCTCGCCAGACAACATGCGAATTAAAGTGGGCGCAGTATAAAAAGTATTAACTTTAAATTTTTGAATAATTTGCCAAAAACGATCTGCCATTGGATAAGTCGGAGATCCCTCATAAAGCACGGTCGTTGCACAATTTGACAATGGTCCGTATACAACATAGGTGTGTCCCGTAATCCAACCAATATCAGCTGAACACCAATAAATATCTTTTAAATGATAATCAAAAATATATTTAAATGTTTGTTGTGCATACAAGAGATACCCTGCACTCGTATGCAATACCCCTTTTGGTTTACCCGTTGTACCAGACGTATACAAAATAAACAATGGATCTTCAGCGTCCATCACCTCTGGTGCACAGGTACCAGCAATATCGGGCGCAGCCATCTCTTGATGCCACCAATAGTCACGCCCAGGATGCATGGTAATTTTTGCATGCACACGATCAACAACAACTACCGACCGCACACACGCACAATCTTTGAGCGCCGTATCGGCGATTGCTTTGAGTTCAACCACTTTACCATTGCGCCAACCGCCGTTCGCAGTAATAAGCAATCTACATTGGCTGTCTAAAATTCTATCTTTAAGCGCTGCTTGGCTAAAACCGCCAAACACCACTGAGTGAACCGCTCCAATGCGAGCACATGCAAGCATTGCAATAGGTAATTCAAGAATCATTGGTAAATAAATACAAACACGATCGCCTTTATGCACACCATGTTTTTTAAGCACGTTTGCAAAGCGACAAACGTGCTCGTGCAATTCTTTATACGTTAATTTTTTAACGTCATTTTCTGGCTCACCTTGCCAAATAAATGCAACACGATGAGCATCTTTTTCTAAAAAACGATCAACACAGTTATAACAGACATTAAGTTTACCATCGGAAAACCATGTTAAGCGCACATTCACTGGATCCCATGTGCGCACACATTTCCAGGGAGCAAACCACACAAGCTCGTGTGCACACTGCGCCCAAAATTTTTCTGGATTTGCAATCGATTCTTTATAGATGTGTTGATATTCTTCATCACTTTTTATAAACGCATGTGCGCGAAATTCATCGGTCGGGGGAAATGTTTGTAAAATAGATCGCTTTAAAACAGAAATATGACAGGCACTCGCAAGCAAAACAAAAAGCAGACTTGCGCACACGCCCAAATACTTTTTTCCCACCACCCCTCCTAAAAAATTTCTTATCACATTCATACAAGATCTTCTTGTATGCCCTGGCGAATTTTTAACACAAACTGATTCATAAAGTAAAGATTGTGAATTGTCGCAAGTGTATATGCCGTTAATTCATGTGCTTTAAATAAATGCTGCAGATATGATGCGCTATAACGTGTACATGTTGCACACGCACATGATGGATCAATGGGATTTTGTTGGAATTTGTATCGTGCATTGAGAATTTTTTGTGGACCAGCATTCGTTAGCAGTAATCCATGCCGCGCACAACGTGTTGGATAAGAACTATCAAATGTATCAATACCAAGCTTGATGATCGTTTCTATTGAACGGTGTTCGCCAATTCCCAGTAAATGTCGTGGTTTTTCTGCGGGCACATGTGGCATAAGCGCGTGCAACATGTGCGCCATTTGTTCAAGATTTTTGCCCAAACTACCCCCAATCGCAAAACCGTCAAATGGCATCTGCGACAATAATGCTGCGCTGCGCGCACGCAAATGATCATCAGTGCCGCCATGAATAATGGCAAATATTGCTTGTTTTTTTTGATTTTTCAGATGCTCATCAAGCGAACGTTTTTGCCAACGATGCGTTCGCTCAAAAGATTCACGTAATTGCGCATCACGTGCATGATAGGGTAAAAGTTCATCAAGGGGAAGAATAATATCAGCGCCCAAAATTTTTTGCGCCTGTACTGATGATTCTGGTGTTAGTGTCACCAAACTTCCATCGCGATATGAACGAAACGTTACTCCTTCTTCGGTAACGCGAACAACGGTATTATTAAGTTTTTTGGTGCCACGACTTTTGAGCTCATCGTACACCGAACCATATGCCAGGCTAAAAACCTGAAAGCCGCCAGAGTCGGTAATAATGGGCGTATGGCGCCCCATAAAATTGTGTAGACCACCAGCTTGCTCTATAACACGCAAACCCGGCTGCAACAATAAGTGATAGGTATTGCAAAAAATAAGTTGTAAATCGATTTGTTCCAGTACTTTGCTATCAACAGCTTTGACTACTGCATTTGTCCCAACTGGCACAAAACACGGCGTGTCTATAATGCCATGCGGCGTGTGTATGCGACCTACACGTGCGTGGCTTTTTTTGGATTGATAAAGCAGTTCAAAACGGAAAGACATGTACGTAAAACATTCTCAATTATTTCAGCGCAACATATGTATATGGATTATTGGCAAAAGCAGTTGCATCCTTAACACGTACGATAACGCCATACGGTTTGTCTTGAACGTAGTATGATTCTTTTACCTTTTTATCGCTGCCATCTGGATACGCAAATGTTACTTGGCACGCACTTATCTTTGCCCCAGGCAACGAATGAGCATCGACAACTACCACTTCAAGATTAAGATGATCGGTACGCCGACGATACTCCTTAACGACTGCTGATGGCAATGCCGCCCGATACGTCAACGGTCCAAACTGACTCTCTGGTCGCAAAAAGCGATGATAAATAAGAGAGTTTTCTTGGCTTTGCCCAATAGCAAATACACCTTTGGTAACTTCACCAGTGTTTTGACAGATCATAACCCCAGGCGTATAAAAAGCCTTTACCGATTGCCGCCTCCAATTTTCATAAACAGTAACGGCTAAACCCAAATAATTTTTATCAAAAATATACGGATGCTTATGGTGCGCGGCAATATCTTGATCATCTAAATTGGACAGGCCACCATTTATCTTACGTTCATAGTCAACGGCTTTTGCAATTTGATTTTGCCAAAATGCCAAACGCGGTGCATAGGTAAAACCTGTGTACTCTTTCTCTGCCTCGTGATACTTTGCCCCAGGATGCATTGCAAAAGAAGGGTTACTAAAACACAAAAATGTACAAATAATGTTTCTCAAAAAAGACCTATACATAGCCATAACACCCCTTATTAACTCAAGATTCTTTTCACAAAATATTGAACAAAATAATATATTTAAATTTAATCCAAATTTTGCAAATTGTCAAAAATACAGGAACGGAATCTCAGTTTTAATGAGTAAAAAAACTTGAGTCATCTTCTATAAGGTCTTTTCTTGCAAATCATTTTTTTTTTGCTTATAATAAAGACCAAAATAGTCTACATTATTATAGCTTCTTTTAAGGAGTTGCCATGAAAAAAATACGACCACTTTACGATCGTATTTTAGTCGAACGTGTTGAAGAAGATGAAAAAACGCCAAGTGGCTTAGTAATCCCGTCAACGGCAAAAGAAAAGGCTCAGATTGGAAAGGTTCTTGCTGTTGGCACTGGCCGTGTTAATAATGACGGCAAAGTATTCCCGCTGGCCGTCAAAGTTGGCGATAAAGTATTTTTTGCAAAATACGCTGGCACTGAAGTAGATGACAGTCATTTGCTCATCCGCGAAGAAGATGTGTTAGGTATTGTTGAAAACTAAAACTATTTAAACAACAAGACAGGAGTTTGATAAAACTATGTCAGCAAAAAAAATTCTCTTCGGCCAAGAAGCCCGTAATGAAATTATGAAAGGCGTAGATATTTTGGCTGAAGCTGTGCAAATAACTCTAGGACCTCGTGGACGTAACGTTGCATTTGAAAAATCATTTGGCTCACCGGGCATCACTAAAGATGGTGTTACGGTTGCAAAAGAAATAGAGCTTAAAGACAAGTTCCAAAATATGGGCGCACAAATGGTGCGCGAAGTAGCAAGCAAAACTGCTGAGGTTGCTGGTGACGGTACCACCACAGCAACGGTGCTTGCACGCGCGATTTTTCATGAAGGCAACAAATACGTAACTGCTGGCGCCAACCCGATGGAACTTAAGCGCGGCATCGATAAAGCTGTAATGGCAGCGGTTAAATCGATTAAAGACCAATCAAAAAAAATTAGCAATAAAAAAGAAATCGAACAAATCGCAAGCATTTCAGCAAATAATGACGAAGTCATTGGCAAGCAAATTGCTGAAGCGATGGAAAAAGTTGGCCGTGATGGCGTTATCACCGTTGAAGAAGCAAAGGGCATGGAAAGCTCGATCGAAGTTGTTGAGGGCATGCAATTTGATCGCGGTTATACGTCACCTTATTTCGTCACGAATGCTGAAAAAATGGAAGCTGTCCTTGCTGATGCAGTAATTTTAATTGTTGAAAAGAAAATCTCCAGCATGAAATCGCTTTTGCCAGTTTTGGAACAAGTAGCGCGTGCGGGCAAACAATTATTGATCATTGCAGAAGATGTCGAAGGCGAAGCACTTGCAACACTGGTCGTCAACAAAATTCGTGGTACACTCCATGTTGCAGCCGTCAAAGCCCCTGGCTTTGGTGATCGGCGCAAACAAATGCTTGAAGACATTGCTGTACTCACTGGCGGTCGCTTGGTTTCAGAAGAACTCGGCATGTCACTTGAATCTCTCAAACTTAATGATTTGGGCGGTGCCAAAAAAGTTGTCATTACCAAAGACACAACAACAATTGTTGAAGGTAATGGCTCTTCTGAAGATATTAAAAATCGCATCGCACAGCTCAAGATGCAAATCGAAAATACATCTTCAGATTACGACCGTGAAAAGCTGCAAGAACGCTTAGCAAAACTTGCCGGCGGTGTCGCAGTTATCAAAGTAGGTGCTGCCACAGAAACCGAAATGAAAGAAAAGAAAGATCGCATTGAAGACGCATTGAGCGCAACGCGCGCCGCGGTTGAAGAAGGTATAGTTGCTGGCGGTGGTGTTGCACTTTTGCGTGCACAAGATGCGCTTGAAAATCTCAAGCTCGCAGGTGATGAAGAATTGGGCGTTACTATTGTCAAAAAAGCACTTGAAGCCCCAATTCGCATTATTTCATCAAACGCTGGCGGGGATGCTTCGGTCATTGTGAATTCGGTTCGCCAAGAAAAAGGCGATTATGGGTTTGATGCCCGCACCGATAAATACGTGCATATGATCGAAGCTGGCATTATTGATCCAGCTAAAGTTACGCGTTTTGCATTGCAAAATGCCGCTTCTATCTCAGGGTTGTTGTTGACATCTGAAGCTGCAATTGCTGAAATTCCTGAAGAGAAAAAGGCTGCAGAGCATGCTCATGGTGGCATGGGCGGCATGCCTGATATGATGTAAAAAAACAAATGTTCTTTTTTAAATTGGCCAGCTTAAGCTGGCCAATTTATTGAGACTTCATTACAATAAAGAAGACCCTGGAGAGATGGCAGAGTGGTCGATTGCGGCGGTCTTGAAAACCGTTATCCCATGAAAGTGGGATCGTGGGTTCGAATCCCACTCTCTCCTCCACTCTTCGCTCCTACGGAGCTTCCGCCATCGCCGAAGGTTATGGCGGACAAGTCGTCTG
>CAYSPS010000012.1:0-23935 GCA_964432975.1 uncultured Pseudomonadota bacterium
GGGTTCAGAAACGGGTGGATCAGTGCGTTTGCCCGCGAGTTGGTGCGGCGTTGTGGGGTTGAAGCCTACGTATGGATTAATTTCACGTTATGGCTTAGTTGCATATGCAAGTTCTATTGATCAGATTGGCATCGCGACACGAACAGTGAAAGACAATGCACTCGTGCTTTCCTGTATTGCCGGACATGATGTGCATGATGCAACAAGTGTGTCGATGTCAGCGCCTGATTACACTAAAGATCTTGATGGTGCATTGCCCGAAAATGTCACGATTGGCGTTCTTGAAAATATGCTTTTTGCCGATGGTATGAATGCCGAGGTTCAAGAACTTATTGGTGGGGCAATTAAAGAATTTGAGCATATGGGCGCTCGCATAAAGAAAATAAAAATTCCTGAAATTGATTATGGCGCCGCAGTGTATTTTACTATAAGTCGTGCCGAAGCGGCATCAAATTTATCGCGTTTTGATGGTGTGCGTTATGGCTATCGTGCTCCTGATGTACAAACACTTGACCAGATGTATCGTATGACGCGTGGTATTGGCTTTGGATATGAACAAAAGTTGCGGACATTAATTGGTAATTACGTGCTTTCTGCTGGCTATGCTGGTAAGTATTATCATAATGCAAAAAAAGTGCAGCATATCATGAGCGATGCCATGGAGCGGGCATTTAAAGAGGTTGATGTGCTTATTTCGCCCGTGCATGCAGCTCCTGCATTTAAATTCGGCGCGTGTGACCAAGATCGTTTAGCAATGGATTTAACTGATTATTTTACCTGTTTTGTAAATCTGACGCATACGCCTGGGTTGACTATTCCTTGCGGGTTTACCAAAGATAATTTACCAACAGGTTTTCAGCTTATCGGGCCACGCTTGAGCGAAGCGTTGCTTTACAAAATTGGTCATGCATACCAACAGCAAACGGCATGGCACACAATGCATCCAGCACAGTTTAATTGAAAGCATCTTCCTCTTCTGGTAATGGTTTTTATGAAAAAATTTGTGGTATGTTGCTAAGTTTTGGGGTTGTTAGTGCAATGCATCGTGGTAGGAGCTTTGAAGATATTTATTCTGCAATTGATCGGCGCGATATTTCTGCCATTGCACGTTTGACTGCGGGTGGCGGTGCTAATTTGAATGATGGGAATTTGTCTCAAGAATTTACGCCTGGTCGTTCGGATTTACATCTAGCACCCGAAAAGATTAAGTGTTTTGCGCGTCCCACTTGTATGTGTTTGATTTGCCCATTTTGTTGTGGAGCTGGGGTGCACAGAAGAACACCACTGTATTACGCACTTGAAAAAAAAGTTCTTTGATGGTGCTCAGATTTTGGTAGATAATGGTGCAAGATTAAACACTGGGTGCTGGAAGTTTCATCCCCGGTTTCAAGATTTTTGTTTGGCATGCAATGGACTCGATCGTACCTGTAGCCCGGGTTATCTGCGTTCACTGAAATTTGTTTCTTCGGCTGCTTTGTTGGTTAAAAATGCCAAAAAGGGCGTGAGCTTTTTAGACTCGATAATTGAGCGAGCAAGTGGTACGTGGCTGAGCGGTTGGTGGTCTGTCGATGATGCGCTTTGCCATTCCTTATTGGAACTTGGCGAGCCGCTTATATTGAGCCGTTGTGTTGCAAATGGTCTTGTTTCGCCAACGTACTTGGTCTGTATTGCCGTTGAACAGCATATGGATCCTGATGATCTTGACTTTATTTTCAATGATCGAAAGCCGATGAATGATGCAGATTATGCACGTGTGCGGGCAAGCATTGCATGTCATTTTGATCAACGACTTGTGGATATGGCATTGAACAATCATTCGAATTCTCTAGATGATCTTCTGTGTGTTGTTGTTACCGAGCAGGCTATGTTTGATCATGTTAGATATTTGCTTGAGAAAAACCCTTCCGTGGCCACGATTAAAGCGCTGATGCCGATTGCTCGTCCTTCGACAGCTCGTCAGTTGGAAGCGTACCGTCGAACGGCAGAGCTACAATCTTTAGTTCAGTAATAATCATGAGCGAGTGCAACTGCACTCGCTCATAATAGAGATTTATGTCAGCTTTTTGATCTACAGCTCGCCACGTTCATAAAACGCATCGCGTGGTACACTACCGTACGGAGGTAAGTCTTGGGAACTTTGATCTGTCCGTTGTAATCGCGGTTCAATAGCTCCCATGCCGACTTCACTTGCTCGGCAATAGGTTAGTTTATTGGTTAAGCTGCAACTGGCCAATGGCGTTCCATATGGTGCAATTGCATTCCAACCACCGCAAGCCCAAATGGCGCAAACTGAACAATCAGGTTGTTTTGCGGGGTCACATTTGGTGTAAATTGTGACACCGTGTACACATAATGGTATTGTACAAAGAGCTAATAACAAGTATTTAATGTTCATATATTTCTCCCCTTTTTCTTTTAAAATAACAAAAAGATTTGCAAAAAATCAAGATTTACGTATGCCTTTTCAAGGCAATTGCATGAAAAATACTAAAAGCCACGGTCCGGTTCACTTAAAAATTAAATTTGATCAGATCTTTCAGCGACGTGCGGGGTTCTGCATTGAAGATTTTCCCAACCCACAATTGACGTCAATCGAGATAGAAGGCTTGCGCATATTCTATAATCAGTTACCAGGGAACGCCCGTGCGTGGATTGAAGAACGAACTCATCATGCTCTGCTATAAAATATTTTTGCATAGCTATGGTCATTTATAACCGGCAGAAATGGGGAATAATTTGACAAATAAAAAATATTTATTACACTAAAAACAGGCTGCCTTTTCTATTGTTAATATTTAAGGCTGTTTATGAAAAAAATGGTGCTACTTATTCTCACAAGTTTAAGCATATCGTGTTTGGGTGTGCCAATACGTATCAATCTTGTTGCACGTGGTGGGGTAATCGTTCCGCTTATTGGTGATTATTACGATGAACAAACTAATACTATTACCACGCCATTTAATTTTATTAATCACGCAATAGTGGTTATTAATTTTAATCACAAAGAAGCTCTTGCTCGAGAAACTGATCAACCTGGACTCTTTGAATATTGCGGCGAACCCATATATCTTTTTGGGGCTACTGCAACCGATACTGACTCTTTTTTGCTAGAAGACATCGATTCACAAATACTTGACCGCGCCATAGCCTTGATAACCGATCACGGGTACAATATCAACCAACTTGATCTGCCAACCATCACACAGCTTATTAATGTGTATGATGTTCTTGGCGCGCCACAGGCAATTATTGACGTGTTGCTTGAGCGATGTGTTGAGCTTTCTATAAAAAATCCTGAACAGACTCCTTTTGCTGCTGAACTACGTGTGGCATCCGAGATTCCAAAATCACCGTGGAGTGATTGCACAGTGTTGCGAAGTGGTAGCTTAATTTGCGCCGCACGCAACTTGGTTACGCAACGATTTAAACGAAAAACCGATCAATTTCAACCGTGGATATCTATTAACCTTGATAGGGGGGGAGTTTCGGTTGCTGCAGTTTCACCAAAGGAGCCGCATGTAGTAATAGCGCAGAACGGTGATGTAGGTATATGGAATATAAATGGAAATCGTGAAAGGCGATTTGAACATGATTTTCATGGCGTTTCTTCAGTTGCATTTTCACCAGATGGGCAGCATATAGGAGTGGGAGAAAACCCATGGTGGGACTTTGGTCTTGCGAGAGTGGGTGTGTGGAAAATAAATGGAGAATTGAACTGTATGTTGATAGGTCATCAAGATATGGTCACTTCAGTTGCATTTTCGCCAGATGGACAGCGCGTGATAACAACATCGCGAGATCAAACTGCACGGATATGGAAAATGAATGGAGAATGTGAAAAGGTGCTTTACGGCCAGTTTACTACGGCTGCATTTTTACCAGATGGGCAGCGCATAATAGCGGGATTACATGATGCCACCATACGAATAATGAATGTGAGCGGGGAACTTACAGGGAATCTTGAAGGTCATCGTGATAGTATTACTTCAGTTGTCGTTTCATCAGATGGGCAGCATATAGCAACAGGATCAGAGGATTGTACGGTACGCATATGGACTATAGGTGGAGAATTTGAAGGCGAACTTAAAGGCCATCAAGGCAAGGTTACTTCCGTTGCTTTTTCACAAGATTGTAAACACATAATAACAAAATCGGAAGATTATAGTGTACGTATATGGAATCTACATGGAAAATGTGAACGTTTATTTGAACACGAGTATCCGAACGCTGTTTCAGTTGCATTTTTACCAGATGGTCGACATGTCATAATAACTTCAACCCAGATATTGTATCAGGAGCAGGCCTGGAATTGGTGCAATTGGCCCGTAGATAACGAAATATCCCGTGAATTGATTAATTATGAAGCGAATGTGTTAAAACAATTGTTTACATTGAAGAATTTTAGTCATCCGCCAGTGACGCGAGAAGAAATTCTTGCTTCATTAGGACCTGAAGATGCTCGGGAGTTCTTTGAAAGTTATAAATATTGGATTTAGTTTGACGTTTAATGGGAGGTTATTTTTATGAAAAAGATTGCTTTGTGTATGTTTATTGGCACAAGTTTCCTATGCACAGCAGTTCCAATAAATGTTGTTTTGGTAGCGCGTGGGGAAACGGTTCTTGTGCCTGCTGATTACAATGAATCTTCACATACGATAATAACACAATTCGGGCGCATTAATGACGTATTGGCAGACAGGCTTCGGCGGGCACGTGCTGTTGGAGAAACCAATATGATACGCAACAGTCCTGACGGGTCCCAGCGTGAATTTTTTGAACATTTATCACTTAATATTGATCCTAATTTTTTACGTCACTCAATAGCATTGGCAAGCGAACCAATTGCATGGAATTGAACATCTTGATTTGCCAACAGTAACGCAATTGATAAACATAGGCGATTTTTTACGCACCAACCGAATAATTATGAGACATTTATGCGATCGTTGCATAGCACTCGCCATAGAAAACTGTCCACATCGCTGTGCATTTGCTGTTGACGAGCGTTCAGCAGACCAACTTCCAACACCGGTTGATGATAATGTGATGGTCCGAAATCCTGATATAGTTGCGCAGGTGCAACGCATGGTACACCTCAACTTTATCAGAAACATTGTTATACCGCACAGTCCATATACACAGTTGCTATTTGACGGATGCATGGCAGTTCGATTACTTGCATGGTCACCCAATAGTCAATTTATTGCAACAAAATCATATCATGAAGCTTGTGTTCGCATCTGGGATGTTTACACAAGAAGGCAAGTCGGTCAGCTCTTGTCAGAGTATGATCGTACCGGCACCAATAATATTTGTGCATCATTTGCCTGGTCGCCTAATAGCAAGTTTATCGCCGTAGGATTAAGAAATGGAACGGTACAAATTTGGCATGTTGAAAATATGGCGAACATTCATTTAGAAGAAGATTCAATTGTAATGCCAGAGCTGCCACATGTCGGGCGTCCCAATATCAATTCAATAGCATGGTCACCAAGCGGCAGCTTTCTTGCAGTTGGGTCGACTGACGAAACTGTACGCATTTGGGATACCGCTACCAAAAGACAAGTTGGTAATGCACTTGAAGGTCAAAGATTAACCATAGGTTTAGTTGCATGGTCACCAAATCCTGGGAGTTCATTACTTGCGGTGAGCGCCAATGGTACTGATGGCTTTCTATCTATCTGGGATGCACGATCTGGTTGCTTAGTTCGCAAGCTTGATGCACACCTAGAACACGATAGTGCGTTTGCATGGTCACCCGATGGCAGAGCTATTGCAACAATTTCCGAAGGTACCAAGATTGTTATTTGGGATGCTAATACCGGTACAATAATAAAAGGGCCGCTTGAGCATCGATTCAAACTGGTCTCTGTATCATGGTCACCTGATTTAGCGTTTATTGCTGCAGGCTCAGTCAATGAAGAAGCGTATATTTGGAAAGTTGATTCCGGAAAGCTCCTACGGAAACTAAACTGCGGAGTGTGTGCCATTGTTTCGTGGTCGCCGCTGTATGATTGTTTTGTAATTGGTTCGACAGAGGAATTGAAATTTTGGTTACCCAGATGGCATGGTATTATAAATCAATCATCCGATCTATTAAAACAGCTGTTAATGCTTAAATTTGCCCAACGAGAATTTCTTGATGAAAATGAACTGCGCACTTTAAAACCGCTGTGCGATCAGCTACCACCAACGGCACGCGAGTGGGCACATGAACAAATGGCACAAGCGTGGGCAACGAGAGCCAAGAATTTGCTTAATACGGATTAAGTTAAGTCAGGACAAAGTCTTGACATGACTCACTTTTTTCGTCATAATTAATAACGAATGAGTCTCGTAGTAATGTTCAAATCTTTAAGCTCTTGATCATCTCAAACAATATTAAGGAAATTAACGATGGCAACGAGTAAATCTGGCGGCTCTACGCAGAATGGTAGAGAGAGTCAAAGCAAGCGATTAGGCTTTAAATTATTTGATGGTCAGGCGGTTGCTGGTGGTGAAATTATTATTCGCCAGCGCGGTACTCGTGTACATCCTGGTCATGGTGTAGGGCGTGGTGGTGATGATACGCTTTTTGCCATCGATGCTGGTATTCTGAAATTTCACTTTGGCCCCAAGGGGCGCAAATATGTGTCAATTGTGAAAAGTGCTTAGAACTTTTCGTCAAAAAAGGGTAACTTTAGTAAGGTTCATATATTTCTCACAAGCCTGCCTGAAGGAGAGGCATGATTAATTTCTTAAGATATCGTTATTTCAGCTACACGCTTTTTCTAGTTGTTATGGTTGCGCTCGGCGTTCTTTATTGGCAACGTGGGTTTAATTATAGCGTTGACTTTACGGGTGGTGCGCAGGTTATTTTGCACTTTGATAAGCCAATCAAGGCCGAACAAATTCGCGACATTTTAAAGAGTAAAGATTTTAAAAATGTTGAAGTTTCCGAGTTTGGTGTGCAGGAATTTCGTATTCGTGTACAAGAGGTTTTGGTCGAGGCCGTTGGTCTTGGGCAGAAAATCAAAGAAACGGTAGAGCAAGCATTGCCAGGAACTCAGGTTGCAATGTTGCAAAGTGAACAAGTTAGTCCAAGCATTGGTAAAACGCTTGTGTGGAATGCGCTTAAAGCTATCTTAATTTCATTGCTTGCAATGCTTTTGTATATTTTTGTACGTTTCACCTTTTCATTTGCTATCGGTGCCGTTGCTTCGATTGTGCACGATGTTTCAATTATTTGTACATTATTTTTGTTATTTAATTGGGAAGTTTCTGTTGATGTTATAGCTGCAATTTTAATGATTGTCGGTTATTCGCTCAATGATACAATCGTCATTTTTTCACGTATTCGCGAACGTTTTGCTCGTCCGTCTCACGGTGAATCATTGGAAACCGTAGTCAACGAGGCGATTACTTCAACCTTGCGTCGTACATTGCTTACGAGTTTTGCGACTGCATTAGTAGTATTGGCATTGTTATTAATTGGTGGTGAACCGTTACGCAATTTATCGCTGACGCTTTTGATAGGTATTGTTTTCGGTACCTACTCATCTATTTTTATTGCAAGTCCAATTATGTTACTTTTTTATCGCGGCAGCAAAGAGCAAAAAGCGCGTGAAACAAGCGCAATAAATTCTTAAAAAGGTGTCCTATGGAGGATGAAACTAGTATGGCAGCTGAAACGCAAGATTTAAAGGCATTGCCGTTATCTGATTTGGTGCAATATGCGCGTAGATTTGGTATTGTTGGCGCAGGTCTTATGACGCGTGATAAACTCATGGCGCGCATAGAAGAAGCACAAAAAGAACCTGATCGCGAGGTTGCCGTTGAGGGTGTTCTTGAGCGCTTACCGGATGGGTTTGGTTTTTTGCGTTCAGCACAGTATGACTATGTATCAGGGCCAGACGATATTTACGTTTCTCCTTCGCAAATTCGGCGCTTTGGGTTGCGAACTGGCGATACAATCGCTGGCGTTATTCGCAAACCAAAAGAGAACGAAAAATATTTTGCACTTCTCAAAGTGACAGCCGTTAATGGTGAAGACCCGTTAAAGGCCAAAGATCGGTTTATGTTCGATCGTTTGTCACCACTACACCCATTTCAAAAATTTAATTTGGAATATAGTCCAGATAAGATTTCGACGCGTATTATGGATTTGTTTACGCCAATTGGTAAGGGACAACGTGGTTTAATTGTTTCTCCACCAAAGGCTGGTAAAACAGTTTTACTCAAAGAAATCGCACATAGTATTCAACAAAATCATCCAGACGTGTATTTGATTATTTTGCTTATTGATGAACGTCCAGAAGAAGTTGCAGATTTTAAGCGTTCAATTAAACCTGGTCCACATGTTGAAGTGATTAGTTCAACATTTGATGAATTTGCAACGCGACATGTGCAAGTTGCGGATATGGTGTTGGAAAAAGCGAAGCGTCTTGTTGAAGCTGGCAAAGATGTTGCGATTTTGCTTGACTCAATTACGCGATTGGCGCGTGCATATAATACAATTGCGCCTGCATCTGGCAAAGTGCTTACCGGTGGTGTTGATTCAACAGCATTGCAACGTCCAAAGCGCTTTTTTGGTGCTGCGCGTAAAGCAGAAGAGGGTGGTTCGCTTACAATTATTGCAACAGCTTTGATTGAAACAGGTTCGCGTATGGACGAGGTTATTTTTGAGGAGTTTAAAGGTACGGGTAACATGGAAATTAACATGACGCGCAAATTATCAAATCGTCGCATTTATCCTGCATTTGATTTGCTCGTTTCTGGTACGCGTCGTGATGATCTGTTACAACCTGAAGATATCCTTAATAAAGTATGGATTGTGCAAAAATTCTTGAACAACATGAATCTCATCGAGGGTATGGAATTCCTCATCGATAAAATGCGTAAACACAAAACAAATGCTGAATTTTTAGATTCGATCAACAGAAAAAATGGCGGTTCCTCGACCAGTGAATCGTAAAACAGTTTACAGATAGATCATTTTTACAGTAGGCTACTCCTTGAGAAAAAGGAGGCGCCGATGTTGCGATGGTCTTATCTTTTGATCTTATTGTTTTGTACGGGACTGGCGCAAACAGATACTCTCTTTGTTGAGCATCATTATGATATACGATCAGACTATGCATTTGTTAAATATTTACCAAAGCGACTTCAAAAATTCGAGCGTCTGTTACAGTGTGCTTCGTCATTAGAACAGGTCCAGCACGCTCTTCTTCAGGATACTGATCAAGACTCATATTTTTTTGCTGTTCGTGTAAAAGAGCCATGGGTGTTTGTTTTGGCAACTCGTGGAACATTAATGCTATACAAAACAGCCGAACAATTGCAGTCTGAGGTTTTTCATGATTGTACTGAACGATGGTGTTCGGTGCAAGAAGTTTTTAAAAGATTCATCTCTGCCGCACGTAAGGGCACCGAATTTTGTCTACCATTCCAGTGGCGTTGGAAGCTTGCTGATGAGCTGCAGAATAATGTTGCCTACGTTGAATTATTTGATAGTAAATTTGGTCAATTGGTATTAGGCGTTGGAATGCAGGTAACCCGTATTCCGCATCATATTATTTTGAAAAATCGTATTGATGCATTATTACGGTATTTAAATAAAAATGGTTTTGATCGATTAATTAAGCTTATCAATAATGATATTAATCCCGAGGGCTATGCTTTTGTTATATCAATGCGATATCCATATCGTTGGTTAGCACATGGTGCTAAGTTTGATATTGTTCTTAAAACGCCGCAAGAAGCGCAACAGCTCACTGATTCTCACTGTTCTGATGAAGCATGTGATTTGATTCGACGTGTTGATCGTGAGCTTGATATTGCGCGTCAGGGAGGTGGTTATTTTGCATATTTATCACGCAATGCGGCATATCATATTGATGAATTAAAAATATCCTATATTCAACCATTTTGGCATAAGGGCAATCGATACTTTGTAGGAACTGGATATGCACCAGTTGATATGCCGGCAGATTTATATAAAACCTTGATACGGGAAGTGTACGATGCCCTGCGCATGGTTAATGAAATTGGCTTGCCCAATACTCTTTCAGTACTTAATAAGAAAAATACGCCAGACTCATACGTATTTATTGAAGAAATGGCACCACCGTATCGTCCAATAGCACATGGATACAGACATATTTTAAATTCTGGGTATATGGCATTGCAACAAAGAGTTTTTGAAAGCCCCTTTCGATTTAATGCTATACATGAATTGCAAAAAGATATTGATGTAGCAAAAAAGGGGGGAGGGTTTGTACTTTCATTGTGGAAAAAAGATGAACCAGATACAGCGATTATGCTCAAAGTAGTGTTTGTAAAGCCATTGTATATTCAGGATAAATCGTATGTCGTGGGCATGGGCTACCTCTTTGATTAGTGTTATTTTTAAAAACGTTTATGTACTTATTGGAGTACAGATCTTTCTGGATTTTGATATTTTTGCATATGTCGTTAATCAGCAAGCGATTTACGCATATCTGGAGTGTGCCGCGCAGTATAATTTAAATGATCGTACATTGCACGAAAAATATTTGCCACGACGGTGTAATAATCTTATTCGCAAAATAATGCGCGTCGGCATTTCAGGAGCTATCGATTATGTTTTGAATGATGCCGACATAGACTCTTCATTGATCATTATTGATCCTACCGAGCCCTATCGTGTGTTAGCATATAGTCGTCGACCAGAGTTGGCACAGCTTAATGCCAGAGAATTACAAAAAAACTTTTTGTATGGGCAGGCAGAGCGTATGTTTCGGCAACTAATTTCAACTGCACATAAGGGTGTCGATTATATTGCATACGAAGCGCGACTTTCGCAGCAACTGTATGATCTTAATGTTGCTTTTGTGCGTGAGGTGGTGTCGAAAAAGCACACATATGTTGTTGGTGTAACCATCAATATTGATCATGTTGACGAGGCATTTATTTTACCGTATCGAGTAAATAGTATTCTTAAACGTATTAAGAAAGACTGTTTGGAACCAGTTTTGTCGCTGATTAATCATGATATTGACCACGATAATTATTTTATTATCAGTGAAGCTACCACCCCATTTCGTTGGATTGCTCATGGTGTCAATGACAAGATTATCTTGCAGGACATGCACGCAGGTTCCCGGACGTTGATGCCAGTTGCTTTGTTTGGTATGCGTTCTGGTGAAGATATAATACGTCGATTAATTGCTGTTGCTCAGCGCGGCGGAGGTTTTAATGCATATGTTTGGAAACCTGCTGAAGATGAGCCAACAACATTTCGCATAGTGTATGTTGCGCCATTTGAATACTGCAAAAACTTATATGTGCTTACTGGTGTGTACGTGCCACTTAAATTTCCTGTTAACCTTGCGCAAAAACTTTTTGATACATACAACCGAACGCGTATTTTAATCGATGATGTTGGTGTCGAAAATGCAGCAGTTGTTTTGCGCAAAGAACGTACAAAGCAGTTTTATTCATTTATACGTGAAATGCAATTTCCATACCGGGCAATTGTTTCTGGCATACCATCGCTTGATCGCACGATTGGATTTGAAGCACAAAAATTATTTGCCGATAAAAAAGAGCGATTTGATGTATTAAAGACAATTAAAGATATCGTGTGGTTTGCCCGGGAGTTCGGAGGTTTTCATGCTTTTTTATGGCCAAATACCAGCGGAAAGAGCATTAAGCTGAGTGTAGCGTATGTCGGACGCATTAATAGCGGTGGAAAGGAATATTATGTTGGTGCTGCGTATACGCCGTCATAGTGTGTTGCATATAATTCTTTGGCTTTCTTTTTCGCTGAGCGCATCGACGTCAAATGAGCGCGTGATGGCATATGTTTGCGATCGTATGTCATTTAATCCTTCATCGCTTGATATGATGAAAAAATATCTGCCAACGCGTGTCAAGAATTTTATTACTACCATAAAGGGATGTACTCGTGAGTATGCGCGTCTTATCGCAGAAAATGATACTGACCTTAATTCATCGCTTTTTGTTATTGAAGCCAACGAACCATATAAGAAAATTGTATTTGGTCACGCCGATAGTCTGAGTCCTTATAGTGCTCGGGCTTCTGATTTAGATGAGCATTTGGGGGTTCGTGGTGCTATTAGGCAAATTGTCGCAACCGCAAAAGCGCGTGTTGGGCTTGTTCCTTATGGATTATCTGTCTCGCAAGATAAGGATTATTATTTTGTTGCATATACTCAGTTATTGGAACTAGACGGTGTTGCATGTGCGGTAGGCGCTGCAGCTGAAGTTCCAGCTATTTCAGAAGATTTTATTTTACGTTGGCGCGTGCGTGCTATGATGAATATTATTAAGCGTGAAGGCTGGTCAGTTGCCCAGAAATTAATTAATGAATATGCAAATCCAGAACTTTATTTTTTTGTGATGACGATTGATTATCCGTATCGTTGGCTTGGTGCGCAAGATGCGCGCTATATTGGGTTATCGGCGCAAGAGGGGCAAAAAATATTCAAGACGCGCTGCACAAGTGAAACATGTGACTTGAGCGGTTTCGCTGAGCAAGAGGTCGATGTTGCAAAAGGTGGGGGTGGTTTTTTAGCAAGTGATTGGATTTCTCATACAGGTTTTCATGAAATAAAGGTTGCCTATGTTGAGCCGGTCAATATTGATGGCATGAAATGTTTTATAGGTACGAGTTATGCCTTATGGTCTACACCATGGTCTTTGGCGCAAAAAGCGCGTGGTTTGGCCCTTGGATATAAAAAGATGATAGAAGAAATCGGGCTGAGTAATACTATTTCAGTCATCAAAAAAGATAATAAACAGATACCACACACGTTTATTTTGAGTTATCAAGAACCGCATTATATTATGGCTCATGAACTTGAAGATTTAATAGGTCTGGCGGTTCATGAATCTGAGGCGATAACAAACAATGTTGGACTTTTGTCTACCCTCAAGAAGCTGCTTGATTTTGCCGAAAAACGCAGCGGCTTTTATGCATATCCTATCGTAAGTCGTCGTGGTGATCTATTTTTACATATTTTGCAAGTCTGTTACGTTACTTCAGTTGTAGCTAATGGTCAGCGCTATTGTATTGCATGCCATCCACGACCATTTAATCAGGAATAAGCTGCTTAAATAGTATATTTTTCGTATTGACAATTGTGCTGAAGTGGGTAGCCTTTTTACTGCAGTGGTTGACCAAAAATAGTCAGCTTCTTTTTGTTCCTAATCTAACATTATTTGAAGGTGTGATACATGATTAAGCCATCATTGTGGAGGACAATGGCGAGTGGGTTGTTGAGTTTATTATTAAGTAACGCCATGCATGCCGGTCGCCCCGCGCAATGGCTTGTTTACAAGACAGGTGATTTTTTATTTGATTTTTCTGTAGATCAAAAAACCGAAACAATTTTTGTAAAAAACACTGACTTTTTCAGCGGAAGCCCATTTGATCAATATGGTTATGCGCAGGGGACGTGGGATTTTACAACGCATACACGTTTTGGTGATTATTTGAAATCTAAGTTAACATTACGTAATAAGGTAAGGTGGGGAACAACCCGTTCTGTTGTTACAACGGCCAGCACATTGAAATTACTTGATATTTCGATCAATGAACATAGCCACGGTCTCAGTTTGCTGGTGCCGTGGATTCGTAAAGCATGGGTTAAGGTTTGTCTGAACAATGCGCTTGATATTACGAGTGATTCAAAACACTATCTTAAATTTGGGGCATTTCCATTTGAAGTTGGGCGGGGTATTTCGTTGGGAAGCGCCTACGCTGTTTCACCGGGACTCTTGGGTTTTTATGCCGATAACAGCATTAACCAATATGCATTTGGTGCACAATTGCATGGCGATGTTACTACAAGTTATGTAATGAAATATGACGTATACGCTGCCCTGTTGCAGAATTTGGCAACTAATATTCGTCAAACAACTGAGCCTGTTTATGCACAGTGGTATCGGTGCGGTTCGACATTACGTGGGCCCGGTGTTATTGATTGGGCGCTTGCGGGGAGATTGAAATTTGTGCCATTTGAACGCAAAAATTGGGGAAGGCTTGGACTTGAACCGTATGTTGTTTACTATTATGATCCGACAACTAAGGTTGAATTTGAGGCAAGTAGTAGCGTGAAGTTGGGAACCTTTGGTTTTGCTGTTGAATTTGACGGTTCAAGATTTGAAATTGGTTTGGATACAGCGTTTAATGTTGGCCACCAGGCAGTAAAAGCATGGGATCGTAATCAAATTATTGCTCAACGCAATGCTACTACGGCCGCAGTGACTGAAGTTTACAGTAATGTTTTTGTAGGCGAGAAAAATGCGACTGGTTCAAATAATGCGCCGGTAACAACAGCTTATAAAACGATTGTTGATAACGCGCCGTGCGGAACAAACTTTAATGGACAACAAATTGGTACGAGCGGTTTATATAATGGACCGGCGCGTTTTCGTCCAGCGTATCGGAATTTGTTTTGTGGGAACATGTTTGTGATGGATGCTGCATATTGGTTGAGACCTGAAGAAATCAAACTGGCAGCGACTGTTGGATATGCATCAGGCGATGAAGATCCAAATTTAGTACTTAACAATGCATGCGATACGGAAATGACCAAAAAGTACAGTGGTTTTATTCCGCTTCAAGAAATTTATTCTGGCAAACGTGTACGATCGATCTTTGTTATTGGTTCGCACTCATCATCATTGGGGCGGCCAATGACAGCACCATATCAAACGGTTGATTCGACACGACAACGTTATGCAGCATGTACGACAAACTTTACCAATATAATTTATACTGGCGGTGGCTTAACATGGACGCCACAAGGTTATAAGCGTTTTGTTAAGCTGAATCCTAATATTTTATACTATTGGCAAGACGCACCTGCGCATGCATATTGTTTAAGAACATGTTGTCTGGGATCTTCAGATGCCGAAACAAGTCAAACATTGTGTGGTTGTTTTGCGCGTCGATCTTTGGGACTTGAAGTTAATCTGTTTGCCGAAGCGCATTTGTTGGATAATTTTAGGGCGATTTTGGCAACTGCTGTTTTTGTGCCAGGGGGTCGCTATGCTGATGCTATTGGACAGCCACTGACGACACAGCAATATCAAGAGGTAACACGGGCAAGCCGGGCAGGAATTGATCATAATGCGTATCCATTGCTTAATAAAAAGACTGCATTTGCAATAGACTTTGGTCTTGAGTACTTATTCTAGGTGATATATGAAATTCGCTCAGCGTACTATTTTTTGTGGTGAGATAACCGAACAACAGATTAAGCAAAGGGTGACGATTAATGGATGGATTAATCGTGCACGTAATCATGCAAATGTTGTTTTTTTAGATGTACGTGATCGGAGCGGTATTGTGCAAGCGGTATGTGATGCGAAAACGTCTCCGGAATTGTATCAAATTGCTTCGGGTCTGCGTGCAGAAGATGTTGTTTCTATAACTGGTATCGTCGTTGCGCGTGCTGCGCAAGCTGTTAACAAAAATATTACAACAGGTGCCGTTGAAATTGCGGTCGAATCATTGGAATTGTTAAATGTGGCAAAAAATTTGCCCTTCAAACCTGAAGAAGCTGAATCGGTCGAGGAAGAGTTGCGTTTAAAGTATCGCTATATCGATATTCGGCGACCAGTTATGTTTGAGCATCTGAAGATTCGCAGTGACATAGCCATCGCCGTTCGCGATTTTTTATCAGAACAAGGTTTTTTGGAGATAGAAACGCCTATTTTGACCAAAAATACCCCTGAAGGTGCGCGTGAATTTGTTACTCCATCGCGTACACATAAGGGCAAATTTTATGCATTACCCCAATCTCCTCAACTTTATAAGCAATTGTTGATGGGTGCTGGCGTTGAGCGATATTTTCAAATTGCGCGCTGTTTTCGTGATGAAGCTTTTCGTGCTGATAGGCAGCTTGAATTTACTCAAATTGATGTTGAGATGTCTTTTGTAAACGAACTGGATGTGCAAAACGTTGCCGAACGACTTGTGCAATACGTGCTCAAGCGTGTTTTTAATCATGATGTGGCCATTCCATTTGAGCGGATGGTTTATGATCAGGCAATGTCATTATACGGAAGCGATAAGCCTGACCTGCGCTTTGGATTGCCAATTACTGATTACACGAGTACCTTTGAAAAAACTGAACTTAAATTTGTGCAATCAGTAGTGCACGCTGGCGGCAAAATTGGCGGGCTGCATGTGTCTGGCGCAGCCTTTTCGCGTGCCGATCTTGACCGTTTTGAAGCTTTAGTCAAAGAGCAAGGCGCCACAGGTTTACTCTGGATTAAATGCACAAATACCGGCTTTGAATCGCCTCTTTCGCACTATTTGCCATCAGACTTTTTGCAGCAACTGCAACAACTCAATCCTGCAATAATCGCCGGAGATACGCTTTTGTTTATTGCTGGTGCCTATAAAAAAGCGTGGCCAATTTTGGGGCGATTGCGTGTTGAACTCGCGCGACAACTTGGTTTAATCGACGAAACACAATTACGCTTTTTGTGGGTAACAGAATTTCCAATGTTTGAATACGATGAAGAAACAAAATCGTATACGCCTATGCATCATCCATTTACCCAACCGCAGTCAGGTTGGCAAAAGCTTGATCGTTCACAAGTAAAAGCCCGTGCGTATGACTTGGTGCTCAATGGTGTCGAGCTGGGTGGTGGCTCGATTCGTATTCATAGCAGCGCATTACAAGAAGAAGTCTTTGCTGCGATTAATTTGAGCCGGCAGGAAGCGCAAGAGCGTTTCGGTTTTTTGCTTGAAGCGTTAAATTATGGATTTCCGCCACATGGTGGGCTTGGCTTTGGGCTAGATCGCATGGTGATGCTTCTGACGGGGTGCGCGACAATTCGTGATGTGATCGCATTTCCTAAAACATCGCGTGCTTATGATCCCCTCATGCAATCGCCGGTTTTACTCAACAATAAAGAGCTTGCTGAATATGGTTTGCGTTTGCTGGAAAATAAATCAGAAAAGCGCGTCTAAGTTCGTATTTTTTGATCAAATTGGTTACACTATTCATGTAGTGGTTTTTATGTTAAGCAGGAGCTCTTATGTATCGTTTGATGCAATGGTTGGCAATTGGCCTTTTGGGTGTTGGCTTGTATCATATTCATCACAACCAGAAGACAGTTCTTGCTCAGCTTGCTCGACCTGCGCAACCATCGCAACAAGTGCATGTGAGTGAACCGGTTCCTGTATGTAAATCAGCTGAAAAATTAGCTTTTGGGCGCGTTTGGCCCGCAATTCAAGCACGCACGAAAAATGCTGTTGTGCAAATTTTTTCTGAAATCGCACAATTTAATTGGTTACAGCCTTATATGACGCCAACACAAGGTGAAGGTGCTGGAACTGGTTTTTTTATTGATACCAATGGCTATTTGTTGACCAATGCACATGTTATTTCGCAAGCGCAGGCGGTTGCTATCCAAGTGCCGGCGTTGGGTAAAGAACGTTTAGATGCGTATATTGTTGGCGTTAGTTTTGATCGTGATATTGCACTTTTGCGTATGACTGATGAATCGATAAAACGCATTAAAGATGTTTTGGGCACAATTCCCTTTATTCGTTTGGGCGATTCCAATCGTGTAAGCCGGAGCGATGAAATTATGACACTCGGGTATCCCTTGGGGCAGGAGTATCTTAAAAGCACTGTTGGTGTCGTAAGTGGTCGAGAGAATATTGAATTTCATCAATTTTTACAAATAGATGCCGCGATTAATCCCGGCAACTCTGGTGGTCCTTCGCTTGATATGAATGGTGATGTTGTTGGTATTAATACTGCTAACATACCGAATGCGCAGAGTGTTGGGTATATTATTCCAATTAATGAAGTCAAAGTTATTTTGAATGACTTGTACAAGTTGGAAGGTGTCAAAGACAAATTATTGCGCAAGCCGTCTTTGAGTATTTTGTATATTATCGCAAGTTCTGAACTTAACCATTATTTGGGGAATCCGCCGGGAGGGATTTATATTGTTGATGTTTACAAGCAAAGTATTTTGTATAAGGCCGGTGTGCGCAAGGGCGATGTTTTGTGTGAAATTAATGGCCAAAAAATTGATCACTATGGGCAATTGTCGGTTGCATGGTGTGAAGACAAAATCGCGTTAGAAAATTATGTTGCATATCTTAAACTTGGTGAACCTGTCCATCTTGTAGTATATCGCAATGGGGCACGCAAAGAATTTAATATCAAATTTGATCATTCGCCACTTCCCGCGATTCGTACCATCTACCCTGATTTTGAGTCGGTTGATTATGAGGTGTGCGGCGGTATGGTTATCATGGAGTTAACGCGTAATCATTTGCCATTACTTTTGCAAGTTGCACCAACATTGATTCAGTTTGGTGAACCAAAACGACAATTTGAGCCGGCATTAGTTATTACGCATGTAATGCCCGATTCTGCCGCGCAACGTTCAAGGGTTTTAAGTATCGGCTCGCGTATTAAAGAGGTAAACGATGAAAAGGTAAACACTTTAGAACAATTGCGTAAAGCAATTGTTAAAGGTGCTGATCGTGGTTTTTTGCGTATTCGTACAACAGATGGTATTGTTGCCGTATTCCCATTTGTGCAAGTATTGAAAGATGAGCCACGCCTGTCGTTTATTTATCACTATCCAATTTCCCAAACAATGCAACAATTGTTGCGAGCATATAAGCAGTAACTGAGGAGGTTTTTATGTGTTCTTGTTTGTTCCGAGTTATTTTACTCAGTCTTGGCTTGTTTCATGTGTGTGCAGATCAATCGCCCGCGAGATCTTCTTGGTCAAATATCCAGGCGCGCGCAAAAAATGCTGTGGTACAAGTTTTTTCTGCTGTTGTCGAATTTAATTGGGCATTGCCATGTCGACCACAAAGTCCTGGAGAGCCGCGTGGAACGGGGTTTTTTGTTGATGAGCGTGGGTATTTTATTACCAATGCACATGTTGTTAATCAGGCACGTAAAATAACTATACAAGTTCCCGATTTGGGTCGTGAACGACTTGATGCTGTCATTGTTGGTATTAGTTATGATCGAGATCTTGCCTTGTTGCGTATTGATGAACTCGCGTTGAAAAAAATTAAGCAGAAACTTGGCAAAATTCCTATTTTGCCGTTGGGAAATTCTCATCAAGTACATCGTGGCGATGAAGTGATGGTACTTGGCTATCCATTGGGGCAAGAGTGCTTAAAAAGTACGGTTGGGGTTGTCAGTGGCCGCGATACAATAAAAATTGATGCTTTAAGCGATGAACAATTTGTTTTGCAGGTTGATGCGGCGATTAATCCAGGCAATTCTGGCGGACCAACGGTTGATGTGTATGGTGAGGTTATCGGAATTAATACAGCAGGTGCTGTTGGGCAGAATATTCAAAATATTGGATATATTATTCCGGTGAATGAACTCAAAGTTATTTTGGATGAACTTTACTGTCTTGAAACTACGCAAGATAAGATTTTACGAAAGCCATTTTTGGGTGTTGAATTGTGCCTAGCAAGTTCTGAATTAAATACCTATCTTGGCAATCCAATGGGTGGTCTTTATGTAGCAAAAGTGTTACCACAAAGTATCTTGTATCAAGCAGGCTTGCGCGATGGCGATGTGATCCATGCAATTAACGGTCTTGATATTGATCATTACGGGCAACTTTCAGTTTCTTGGTGTGAAGACAAAATTTCGCTGGCCAATTATCTGGCATATCTCAAGTCGCCAGAGCAGGTGGTGTTGGTGGTTTATCGACGTGGAGAGCAGAAAGAATTGACCTTGTCGCTTAAGCAAGCACCGCTTCCTCCTGTTCGCATTATGCACCCAGAATTTGAGTCGGTGGATTACGAACTTTTTGGTGGCATCGTTATGATGCAACTAGCCGGGAATCATGTGCGTGAGTTTCACAAGAAATTTCCTGCTCTTTTAAGATATGCGAATCAAAAAAATATGTTTAAGGCCTGTGTTGTTATTGTGAATATACTTCCTGGTTCTCTTGCACAGCGCTCACGCGTATTGTACATCGGTGGACGTATTGCCGAGGTAAATGATCAACCAGTAGTAACTATTGCACAGGTACGTGAAGCATTTTTAAAAGATAAGTTTGCTGAATTTGTGCGCATTAAGCTTGCAGATGGTACGCTTGTAGTGTATCGGTTGGCTGATATTTTGCGTGAAGAGTCACAGCTGGCAGCTGCATACAAATTTTCAATATCATCAACCGTGCAAACATTGATGCGTGAACGAGAGGGTCTTAATGAGCAAAAAACGCCTGGATCTCTTGGTTCAGCGGCAACTGCCACAACTTAGTCGCACAAAAATTGCCAGTCTTATTATGCAGGGCAAGGTGCGTGCTGATGATCGTGTGATAACAAAAGTGGGCACCCCCGTTGATGAGCTTGCAGTTATCACATGTGATATTACTGAGCCACCGTTTGTTAGTCGTGCTGGCGAAAAACTTGCACATGCGCTTGCGCATTTTGCAGTTAATCCGCAAGGACTTATTGTTCTTGATTCAGGAATTTCAACGGGAGGTTTTACTGATTGTTTGTTGCAGGCTGGTGCGGTACGTGTATACGGCGTTGATGTTGGCTATGGTATTGTGCATGAAAAGATTCGGAAGGATCCGCGCGTTATTTTATTTGAACGGACTAATCTGAGAAATCTTGAACGACTTCCTGAAAAAGTTGATTTGGTAACGCTTGATTTGTCTTTTATTAGTGTTTTGAAAGTGATGCCAGCTGTTATCAAACTTATGAAAGATGATGGGCGTTTGATCGTTTTAATTAAGCCACAATTTGAGGCCGAACGCACCGACATCTCACGCGGTGGAATTGTCAAAGATGCAGCTGTACATGAGCGTGTTATTAAGCATGTTATCGATGGCATACAAAAATTCGGCTTGCAGTGTGTTGGCGTGACACCAAGTTCGGTACGTGGTGCCGATGGCAATCAAGAATTTTTGGCATATTTTACACATTAGCTGATATTGCTTGCTTGCATTTAGTTTTTCCCGCCTGATACGTTAAATGGTGGTTGACGCAAAGTCGGGGGGAACGTATGAATGCGCGTGTGCGATTTTTAGTGCCCGTAGTTTTTTGGGTGATGTCAGGGCACTGTGTTCAGAAAATATGTAAGGACGTGGCTACAGATGATTTTTCTTCCCATACATCGCATGCATATACTCTCGGACAATTGAATGTGCCATGCGAGCACACGACACCGCTGGTGAGCGCGATTATGCATGATAATTTAATCGCAGTGCGTACGCTTGTTGATGCTGGCGTTGATGTTATACAAAAAGTTGCTTATCAGTTGCCTATAGAATATGGAGTGCAATATGCAAGCCCGGATATTGTCAAATATTTATGGGCCCATGGCGCGCCATTATCAACACGTGCATGCGCGCTTGCTGCTCGTCGTCCGCGCATGGCACAATTTTTTATTAATGTTTTTAAAGAATATCGCTTCGGAAGTATCAAACTTGCACGCAATTGTTTTTTTCTAACGCGGCCAATGGTTGATGAATATGTAAATATTCTTTTGTTACATGTCCAAAATGAACACCAGCTCATCCAACTTATCCGTATGGGTGCAGATGTACACTATCATGATGAGCAACGCATGGGAACGCTTGATTATGCATTACAGGAAGGGCGTTATCACATCGCAAAAATTTTATATGCGCAAGGGGCGCGCGCGCGTGCTGATGTTGTGCAGGCCGCGCAAAAATTTGCCTGTGAAAGTAATTATCGTACATTTATGCGTGCGCATTCGGTGCTCGAACAGGTCGTGCAAGATCGGGCTGATACCGTCGATGTACAATTATTTAATTTAATTAAAGATGGTTCTCTTTCACGCGAGTTTCTTAAAAAACATTTTAGTGGTGTTAATCGTCGTTCGATTGATCGCACATTTGTTCAATTTTTTAATCTTGACGCGCTTTCATATGCTGTTGCGTGCAATAATTACGAGGCTGCGTGCTTGCTTCTGAAGTTTGGTGCGCAAAATGTGCGCGGTGCTTTTGTGTGTGCACTCAAAAGTGGTTCAAAAGAATTAATTAAATTATTGCTGAAATTTGGTGCAACATTTAACTCGGTTCCTGAGCCAGTAGAGCTTATTATCCAACATAATGTTTATGCTGCCGACATTATTGAGTGGCTTGCGCCACGTATCATGCGTATTACGCGCAATCGTGCGTTGCTTTTTGCATGTACGCAGGCACAATTACCGGTTGTGCAGATACTCGTGTGTCACGGGGCACAAGTAAATTATGTTGGTTTAAATGGCAACACGCCGTTATATAATGCACTTATTGGACGTTCTGCTGATATTGTTGCTTGGCTCTTGGCGCATGGTGCGCATGATACGCTTACGCCCGAGCAGCATGTATATATGAAGAATTATTTTCCGGCTGGCAGCGTTTTACTTGAAGTTGAGCATTCTTTGTAAATACTCATGCGCTATTCGTGTGGCATGTTGTTGCGATTGCCACACAAGCTCGTAAAGTGTCTCATGAAATGTTGCCCACCGTGCTTCTGTCCACTCATCTCGTTCAAGCGTGAGTGGTGGTTGCTGTTTGAGTATACTCACAAACCATTCAACAAGAACGATGCGTTGATTGGGATTATCATAGTATGCACACTTGTGCCCAAGTTTGTGAAGATCAGTGTTGCACAGGGTAAGTCCAACTTCTTCGGCTGTTTCACGAAGGCATGCTTGTTCAGCTGTTTCGCCTTCATCAATACCGCCTTTCACAAGTCCCCAACCGATATAACGGCGGGGATTGCGACGTAAAATTAAAAAACGCTTGTTCGTGCTGTCGTATAGCACGAGCCCGACAGCAGGACGAATGATAATATTCATGAGTTTTTATATTCTTACATAGAAGCGCTTGTTTTTAATATGCGATAAAGTATTGCGGTATAAGCCAGCGACCAGCATAAAACCCATAGTGCGGTGGTAATGCATGGTGCGCCAAAAAGAAGAATCAAAATAGCAAGTGCTATCCACAATGTAACGCCAAGCTTAAACAAGATCCATGAGATGCTGCCGACAATCAACACGGTGAACAATGTGATGCAAAAGATATATGTGGAAATGAGTACGATGCTTGCAAGCGTTGTGAGTAAAAAGTGCCAAGCGAGTTTCCATGAATTTTTAAATGCAGAAAGCCATCCACTTAAATTTTCTGTCATAATTGCAACGATGTAAAATGTTCCCGTGTACCAAACGGCTGCAGCAAGCATCCAAAAAACGCCGACTGCTGCAGTTGTGTAGGATGTTGTTGAAAGGGTGAAGAAGTTTAAAGATGACCATTGAGGAACAATCTTACCAATAAAACTAAAAATATAAGGGAGTGATTTGATGATTGTTGCAATAATTAATTGGCCAACAAACCACCAACCGAATTAAAAGCTTTTTTTAAATGTAAGCGGCGCGCCATTCATGATGGCATAAACTTGTCTTAAAAATGCGGCACTGAAAAAAAGCCACAAGAGTACGAGAATGATTTGGAAGAACGAATCTGTGTGCGGTGGCAACAGGCGGCAAAAACCAAGATTTTGTGTAAGAAGCTCACGAATTGTGCAGTTGACGGTTGCGCTGATAACAAGCGCAGTGGCAAGAACGGGGATCAGAAGATACTGGAGCCACAGAATTTTGTAGTTCCAACTTACAAGCGCCGCACGCATGAGAGCTGTGTGCGCTGTTAAAATTTTTTGGGAAAAAGTCATGACTAACTCCTTCTCGGGTTATATCATTAACTTGATCCGATTATTATAATTTAGCAAGTTTTGTCGTGAATGCGACAACATTGTACAATAATTAAGCTATAAACGCGACTCATCTTTAAATTGTATTATGATAGTTAAAGAAAAGTATGGAGGGCGGTAGCGACATCGCACTCCATATGTTGCTGTTTATTTAAAGAGCGAAGCGAAAATCTAGGGAGCTTGCTCCCGAGCTGGATAGCTTTA
>CAYSPS010000013.1:0-4825 GCA_964432975.1 uncultured Pseudomonadota bacterium
AGAGTAGTTCATTTTTTTATTTTGTTTAACTCTTATGTCGAGTTCGCGTCAGGTTAGATGCTCAAGTTATCTTAAGTTTCCGTAAATATTAATGGTTTCAATTAATTTGTCAAACGCTTGATCCGAAAGAATATACTTGATAAACCCAATTAAAAATTATTTTTTGCCGAGCCGTTTTTGTTTTCGAAAATGAAGATTTGTGTTCTCAACGTGCTCTAATACTTAAGCCAGCACAAAACATTAAACATAAGAGATGGGAGATTCTCAAAAACGAGAATCTCCCATCTTAATTGATTTTCTGATCGATTTACTCAACCCACAACAATGTCGCCACTGACGCAGTGTCGTGAAGACGGCGACCACGTGAAATTACACGTGTGTAACCACCGGCACGTTCTTTATATTTAGGCGCGATATCAGTAAAGAGTTTGACCAGCGCTTCATCTTTATACGGCAACAACTGCTGCGCACGGCGACGCGTATTAAAATTGTTCCCGATCCGTGCAATCGTAACCAACTTTTCAACAAATCGCTGCGTTGCCTTCGCATTTGTTTTTGTCGTTGTCAACGAGCCATGCTCAATAAATAGCAATGCCTGGTTGCGAACAAATGCTCGTTTGTGACCTTGTTTTAAATTAAGTTTACCACGTGCTTTGCGATGTCTCATGATATCTACCAAAAATTAATCTTGTTCTTTGTTTTTTAACAATCGCGCAATATCTTCTTCTTTAACATTCATGCCAAAGGAAAAACCAAGTTCCTGGAGTGCTTTAGAAACTTCGGTAAATGATTTTGCACCAAAATTTTTAATTTTTTCAACTTCTTCTTTACTCATATTGACCAAATCAATAACGCGCTTAACCCCATGATTTTCCAAACTGTTATGAGAGCGCGCAGAGAGCTCAAGCTCATCAATGGGCTTTAACAACATTTCGACGGGCAATCCCTTAAGACTTGATAAATCACTTTTTGGCTGAGCTTCTGGCTGTGACACGACGTGAGAAATCTCATTAAAGGGAATTTCTGCTGCCAATAAAAAGTGTTCAAGCTGGGTACGCAAAACACTTACCGCGTAGTGAAGCACATCTGTTGGCTTTTGCGCACCATTGGTATGAATGTGCAAAATTAACTTATCATAATCAATATCTTTACCAACACGTGTTTTTTCAACATCAAAGTGCACACGCATAATCGGCGAAAACATCGCATCAAGATAAATACGCTTGTCTGCTTGCAATGGCGTACCAATTGGCCAGCGTGCTGGACTATAGCCACGACCGCATTCTACAAAAAAAGTGATCTCCAATTCACCATCATCTGCTAAATGTGCAAGTACATGATGTTTGTTCACAAGCACTAAATGGTCATCGGCCTCAATGTCGGCAACTGTTACTTCCTTATGCTTCTTGCCATTCACCTTAAGCAACATCTTGCCCGGTTGTCCCGTTTTATTATGAATGACTATTTCTTTAATATTCAGCACGAGATGCATAACATCTTCAACAACGCCGGCAAGGGTTGAAAATTCGTTATTAACACCTTTGATGATAACGGACGTAACAGCAGAACCTTCAACTGCAGCCAATAAGACACGACGCAATGCGTTGCCAATCGTAATACCAAATCCTGGTTCTAACGGTTGTGCAACGAGCAATCCATACGTATCGCTCAACGTATCTTTATCCCACTGCAATCGCGGAATCGTTAACGGTTTATATGAGCGTTTTTCCATTTACTTCCCTAACTTACGCATTCTACTAACAACCACCGCACGACGTTACTACTTCGAGTACAATTCAACAATCAAATGTTCTTCGATTGGCGCTTGTACATCTGTGCGCACTGGCAAGCGCAATACCCTTCCTCGGCGTTCTTTTTTCATAAGCTCGAGCCAGTCTGGAACTTTGACGCCAATATTTAAACGTTTATCGACAACATTTTCCAGAAACGCTTGTTTTTGCTCTACATTTGGTGCAAGCGAAACTTCATTACCAATGGTTACCAAATATGAGGGCGAATAGACTTTACGCCCGTTCACCAATACGTGTCCATGCACAATAATTTGTCGCGCTTGAGCACGCGTTGTTGCAAGCTTAAGACGATACAGCACGTTGTCGAGACGACGCTCTAGCATGCTCAACAAGTTGGTACCCGGCACACCCTCTTGTTTGACAGCGGCAGAAAAAAACTTCTTAAACTGTCGTTCGCGAACGCCATACATATCCCTGACTTTTTGCTTTTCTTGCAGCTGCCTACCATATTCAGTGAGTTTTGTCGGATGCTTAACAATTTTATTGCTTCCGCGTTCTTTCTTGTCGCCTTTTTCGCCACTTCTTTTTTGCTGACCAAACTTACTTACCATAGCTCTACCTATATCGCTCTAACCCTGTTATACACGACGTTTCTTTGGCGGACGACAGCCATTGTGCGGCAATGGAGTAACGTCACGCAATACGCTGATATTGTACCCGGCACCTTGAAATGCACGTACAACTGATTCACGACCAGAACCAGGACCTTGTAAATTCACTTGCATATTTTTAACACCTAAAAGATCCATGTCTTTGGCGAGCACTGCCGCAACCTGTGATGCTGCATATGGCGTGCCTTTTCTTGAACCCTTAAAACCCAAAGCGCCGGCACTTTTAGTAAGAAGCACGTCGCCGCCCTCAGTTGTAATGGTAACGATCGTGTTATTAAACGATGATTTCACATGTGCAATAACAGCTTCAGCGCGTTTTTTTGTCTTTTTTGCTTTTTTATATGCCATAATATTTGCTCATTTATTACTTTTTAGCAGCAACTTTTTTCTTGAGTGCGATTGCCGAACCAGCCTTGCGAGGTCCCTTGCGCGTACGTGCATTTGTTTTGGTTCGTTGCCCATGAACTGGCAAACCCCTTTTATGACGCAAGCCACGATAAGACCCGATGTCTTGTAAGCGCTTAATATTCATCATAACTTCTTTACGAAGCTCGCCCTCAATTTTGTAATTTGATGTAAGCTCATTTTGGATCGCAGTAATTTCTTCATTAGTCAGGTCTTTAACACGCTTATCAAAATTAATTTTTAATTTATTCAAGATAACACGAGAAAGACTCAAACCAATACCATATAAGTACGTGAGCCCATACTCGATTCTTTTGCTGCTTGGCAGTGTTACGCCTTCGATTCTTGCCATATTCCGTTAATCCTCATTTATCCTTGGCGTTGTTTATGACGCGGATCTTTTGAACAAATAACACGCACAATGCGCTTGCGGCGAATAATGCGGCATCCATCACACATTTTTTTTACTGATGTTCTTACTTTCATGATGTACTTTACCCTTTAAAGCGTCTTACAATACGACCACGTGTTAAATCATACGGCGATAATTCAAGTATCACCTTATCTCCCGGTAAAATACGAATATAATTCATACGCATTTTACCAGATACATGCCCCAACACCTCATGTCCCCCATCAAGTTTAACCTTAAACATCGCGTTTGGAAGCGTATCAGTTACCACGCCTTCGACGCGAACTACTTCTTCTTTTTTCATATACCAAAACTCCTCCCCGCAGGGCGCGTTAAAATTTCAGGACCTTCACGCGTAACAAGTACCGTATCTTCAACGTGTGCAGCCAAACTCTTATCACGCATTTTGACGGTCCACCCGTCCTGGGCAATAAACACTTCGTACCTTCCCATGCTTATCATTGGCTCAATTGCTAGAGTCATTCCTTCGGCAAGCACAGCGCCCTTGGCTGATGTCACAAAATTTGTTATTTCAGGCTCTTCATGCATCATTTTGCCAATACCATGTCCTGCAAAATCACGTATAACGCTAAAACCTTGTTGCTCTACGCTACGCTGTACAGCAGCCGATATATCTGAAACGCGCTTACCAACACGCGCTTGACATATTCCGGCATCAAGAGCTTGGTGTGCCGTTTTCACAAAATGCGCAATACGATCTTCCGGTTGTCCAACAAAAAATGTACGCGCCATGTCAGCACAATAACCACACCAAGACGCACATACATCAATTTTGACCATATCGCCAACCGCAACAATTTTATGTGCGCTTGGTATAGCATGCACCACCTCATCATTAAACGAGATACAGCTGACATGCTGATACCCCTGAAAGCCTTTAGACTCGCCCTTCAACTCCCGCTTAACAAGTTCGCGCTCAATTATTTGATCTATGTGCAAACTTGAAACGCCCGGTACAATCAATGGCGCGATAACGTCAAAGACCTCTGCCAGCAAAATACCGGCACGACGCATCGTCTCAATCTCATGCGGTTGCTTGATAGGAATCATGCGCGATTTTCCAAATAATTAATAAGTGTACCAAAAACCTTATCTATCGGATGATGTGCTTCTAACTGAATAAGCGGAAACTGTTGCGTACGATAAAAATCAAGCAATCCATGTTCATACGTGGCATATAATTTCAAACGCTGCGCTATGGCAGCAACCTCATCATCAGGGCGGCGCATGAGTGGTGATAAACATTTCGTACAATAATAATTATCTTGCTCGCCTAAATGCGCCAGCGAATACACTGCCTGACATTCTTTTTTGGAACATGTCAACCGCATATGCAGTCGCTGAATAACAACATCATCTGGAGCAGTTAAACGCACAATAGTCGGCCGCTCTAAACGCTCTTGCAAAAGAAACTTATTAAACAATTCCGCCTGAATGACGCTTCGCGGATAACCATCTAAAATAACTGATCGCTTCTGTGCATTTTTCATAAGCCAAGATGTTACCATGTTGTTTATAAGACTATCATCTATAAGTTTACCACTTTTCACGATTAAATCTATCTT
>CAYSPS010000013.1:4835-14678 GCA_964432975.1 uncultured Pseudomonadota bacterium
TTTTGCCTATCTCAGATTGTTGTGCAATATGCTCTCGACAGAGATTCCCCGTTGACAATTGTTCATAGCCAAGCTTATCAACACACAATTGTGCAATTGTCCCCTTCCCCGAGCCGGGAGGACCCAAAAACAAAAGATTGGTGCGTTGATTATTGTTCAACGAAGTATCCTATTTTTCACGCGCCCTGAAAGCAAAAAACCTTCGTAGCGGTGTTCTATTAAAAACGACTCAACCTGTGCGGATGTTTCAAGTGCAACACTGACAGCAATCAACAGTGAAATGCCAGTAATCATAAAAGGCACATCAAAAAATTGTTGAATAATACTTGGCACTATGGCTAAAATACCCAAATAAAGCGCGCCAACCAATCCGATACGATTTAAAATATAATCAATAAATTGAGCTGTTTTTTTACCAGGCCTAATGCCAGGAATAAAACCGCCATTTTTCTTGATATTATCAGCAACTTCATCGGGATTATAAACCATCGCCGTGTATAAAAATGTGAAGAAAATAATAAGCAAAAACTGCGAAACATTAAACACAACTGCATTGGTAATAGCATCACGCAAAAATTGCATTGATTCAAAACGCGCAGCTAATGCCTGTGAAATAATCATAGGCCACTGCAATGCGGCGCCAGCAAAGATCACGGGCATCACGCCAACAGGATTAATCTTGAATGGAATATATGAACTTTGTCCACCAAAAACACGGTTGCCAACAACACGACGCGCGTATTGTACAGGAATTTTACGCTCGCCTTTTTCAAGATATACGATACAGGCAACAATGAGTAAAAAGAATGCGGCGACAATGGCAACACTAATCACATCAGTCGTGCCCATTTCGACGTATTGAATCGTACGATTAATATTTTCTGGAAAGCGCGCCATGATACCGGCAAAAATAATCATTGATGAGCCATTACCAACACCATAGAGCGAAATTTGCTCACCAAGCCACATAACAAACATGGCACCAGCACTCATGCATATAACAAACATGAGCTTAAATCCAATTCCTGGCGTTAACACAAGCCCATTAGCTTCAAGTAACGTACAATACGTAAAACTTGAAATTACTGCGATTGCTAACGTCAGATAGCGCGTATACTGATTAATCACACGACGACCAAAATCACCTTCTTTTTGCAATTGCTCCAAACTGGGAATAGACATCGTAAGCAATTGCATCGCGATAGATGCAGTAATATACGGCTGAATACCAAGAGCAAAAATGGTACAACTACCAAATGCTGAACCAGAAACCATATCCAAAAAATTGAACAAAACACCCAACCCAGTCATGGCTTTGATACGTTCAGCCAAAAGTGCAACGTTAACCCCGATTACGGGAATAAAAATACCAAACCGATAAATAACCAAAACTGCAAGGGTAAAAAATAACCGTTTACGCAACTCTGAAACGCGAAAAACATTTAAGAAGCTTTTGAGCAATACCACGGTATCATCCTTTTCTTACGACACACTTTTAGCTATGCGCGCCTGACCGCCGGCTTTTTCAATTGCTTCTTTTGCCGTTTTGCTAAATGCATCAACTTCGATGAGCAGTTTTTTGTTGAGCATGTGCCCACCTAAAATCTTAACGCGCTGTGCGCCTTCACTAATCAGACCATTTTCAAGAAGAGCGGCACGATCAATCGTTGCACCATCATTAAATAATTGATCTAATACCTGCAGCGGCACAATTTCAGTATCAATTCTAAATCGATTATGAAAACCGCGCTGCGGCAAACGACGCGTGAGTGGCATTTGACCACCTTCAAAACCGCGACGCATTGCATGATCACCGGTTCGTGCTTTTTGCCCCTTATGACCACGTCCACAGGTACCACCACGGCTACCGCCGCGACCGCACCTTTGGCGTTTTTTGGTAACTTTTTCAAGATTATTAAGCCTGAACATGCGAACCCTTAACAATTTCTTGTACTGTTTTACCACGCAGTCGCGCAAAATCTTGTGTTTTACGCAATTGCGCTAAAGCATTAAGTGTTGCCTTGACCACATTGCGCGCATTTGTTGAACCGATTGATTTTGCAAGCACATCATGAACACCAAGCGCATCCATAACCGCACGTACAGCACCACCGGCGATGACACCAGTACCTTTATAGGCCGAACGCAAAACAACCTTTGCAGTTCCAAAGCGTCCCGTTACTGGATATGCAATAGTACGCCCACGCAACGGAATTTCAACTAAATGTTTACGTGCTTTGGCAGTTGCTTTTGCAATGGCAGAAGAAACATCACGGCTTTTTCCCAACGCAAAGCCAATTTTGCCTTCACGATCACCGGTCACTACAAAGGCAGAAAAGGAAAAACGCTTACCACCACGCGTAACTTTGGTGACGCGCTTAACATTAACAACAACATCTAAAAAATTACTTTCCATTATTTTCCCTGGTTATTCCTGCTTGCTAAAAGACCAATCCGCCTTCGCGTGCACCTTCGGCAAATGATTGAACTCGTCCATGATACAAAAAGCGCCCACGATCGAATGCAACTTTCGAAATTCCTTTGCCATGTGCTTGTTTTGCTAATTCTATACCAACAGCTTTAGCACGATCTTTTTTAGCACCTTGTGTCAATGAAAGCATTTTTGTCGAACAACTTGCCAATGTTGTTCCTGTTGCATCGTCAATAATTTGCGCATAAAAATGCTTCAAACTTTTAAAAATCGAAAGACGAGGCACGTCTGAAACAGCGCGCACTTTGCTGTGGACACGTTCTGCCCGTACGACCCGGCGCATAAAGCGCTTTCTTCGTAAACTCATCGGTTAGCCTTCCGCTGCTACTTTTGCTTTGCCAGCCTTTTTCCTGATTGTTTCTTCAGCATATTTAACACCAGTCCCCTTGTAAGGCTCTGGTGGACGCAATGCGCGCACAATTGAGCACACATGTCCAAGTTTTTCTTTATCAAAGGAGCTAAATGTTAACTTTTGCCCGGTCTTGTCAATTGAAAGCTTAACTTCTTTGGGTAAATTAACCGTTACTTTATGCGTATAACCGAGCGTAAATGTTATCACGTTGCCGGCAAGTTGCCCTTTAAAACCAAGCCCATTAATTTCAATGATTCGCTCAAAATCTTTGGCCGCCCCCACAAGTGCATTATTAATCATTGCACGATGCATACCCCAAAGATTGCCACGAACTTCGTGCTTTTCTTTTGGTTGAATAAACAATCTTTTATTTTCAATATGCGCAGTAAGATTTTCTGGTAAATGATATACGCCAGAGTGTCCTTTACCCTTGTAGTGGATATCCTGGCCCTTCACATCTACCTGCACATTTGCAAATTCTATCGGTTTTTTTCCAATTTTTGACATTCCGCTTCCTTGCAATTACCAAACGGTGCAAATAACTTCACCGCCAAGCACTTGTTGATTGGCCTGCTTGTCGGTCATAACGCCTTTACTGGTCGTTATAATAGATATGCCCAAGCCACCAATAACAGGCTTAAACCCATGACAACGAGCATAATAACGACCGCCAGGCCGACTTACACGCCGCAGTTCATGAATAACAGATTCGCCATCAACATACTTGAGTATAATCTTAATATATGCTTTATCATCTTGGCTATCTATGCGCATTGCATCAGAAATAAAACCCTCTTGCTTTAAAATAACAGCAATCGCGTATCTAAATTTTGAAAACGGAACAATTACCATGGGCTTTGATGCCATGATCGCATTCCGAATAATAGTAAGAAAATCCCCAATTGCATCTTGTGACATGCGGATCCTAAATTTTTACCAAACAGCTTTTTTTACACCAGGCAACTTACCCTCTGAAGCTAATTGCCTAAAACATAAACGACATAGTTTAAAAAAACGAATATATCCCCGCGCACGCCCACACAACTGACAACGATTGCGGTAACGGATTTCAAATTTAACGTATTTTAATTTTTCGATCATCGCTTTTCTTGCCATAACTTCCTTTGCTTAGCCTTCTTCTCGCTTAAATGGCATACCAAATGCTTTCAAAAGCGCATGCGCATGTTCATCTTTTTTCGTCGTTGTGTGTATTGTAATATTCATACCATGCGCACGTTCAGTTAATGTATAATCAATTTCCGGGAAAATAGCCCAATCGCGAATGCCCACGTTATAACTTCCACGCCCATCAAGCTTACCGCCAACACCTTGAAAATCACGAACCATAGGCAACGCAAGATTAATAAAGCGATCCAAAAACTCATACATCACATGTCTACGTAATGTAACTTTAATACCAATGACCATGCCTTCACGCGTTTTAAAATTTGAAATTGCCTTACGCACTTTCGTTTGTACCGGGCGCTGTCCGGCAATATGCGTCACCACATTACAAATTTCTTGGATTGCTTTTGAATCCCCGATGGCATCTTTAAGGCCCAAATTAATCACAACCTTACTCAAACGAGGAACTTCCATCGTATTTTTCAATGCGAAACGCTTCTGCAAATCTGACTTAACCGTTGTTTCATAAAATTCTTGCAAACGGGGCTTACTCATTATCATCCTTATGGCGTATTTTCCGTCTTTGGCCCATGCGCACGACTTACTTTGTGTGGCTTGACAGCAAGACGCACATTGGAAATATCAATAAATGCTTCTTTACGAATAATGCCACCTTTTTGTCCTTGCGCACGTGGCTTTGAATGCTTCATTATAACACCAACCCCTTCAACCTTAATTTTACCTTTTTTGGGCAAAATTTCAATAACACTGCCCTTTTTTCCCCTATCATTGCCAGACAATATAATAACATTGTCGCCTTTTTTTATTGTGCTCATAGCTGTCCTTTATAATACCTCTGGTGCAAGTGAAATAATTTTTGCGTAGCCCTTTGCACGAATTTCACGTGCAATCGGACCAAAAATACGCGTCGCCACTGGTTCACCGTCTTTGAGAATAACCGCAGCATTGTCACCGAAACGAATATACGAACCATCCTCACGACGAAGCTCTTTAGTTGTTCGCACAATAACGGCATCAACAACATCACTCTTTTTAATCTGCGCGCCAGGAATTGCGACCTTTACTGCACACTTAACTAAATCACCAATGTATGCATAACGTCGACGCGTGCTTCCTTTTACTTGAATAATTTGCAAAAGTTTTGCACCAGAATTATCGGCAACTTCTAAAAATGTCTGTTTTTGTACCATCGTTGTTTCCTACTTCGTATCAGCCAACGAGCCACGAGCAACAATACGATGTAAAGACATATATTTAGTTTTTGAAAGCGGTCGAACTTGATAAAATTCGATGACATCACCTTCTTTAGCGCTATTGGTCTCATCATGCACTTTGTATGCTTTAGTGCTTTTAAGCACCTTATGCAACTTCGAATGCACGTAGGTGCGCTCACAACGCGCAGTAACTGTTTTATCCATTTTGTCTGAGGTAACCACACCGCGATATATTTTTTTTTGATTATTGCTTATAGCCGTCATTGTTTACTTAAACCTCATTATTGAGCTTTTTGAACTTTCATCTGCTGTTTTTGCGTAAGATATGTGAGTGCGCGCGCAATATCTTTGCGAAGTTTACGAAATTGGCGCACATCTTTTGCCGGTGATGTAACAACCGCAAGCTTGAGACTAAAGTATTCACGACGCAAACGCTCAATTTCGGCAGTCAATTGTGATTCAGTAAATTCTTTAAGCGCATTTTTTTCTTTAGCCATTGTCAGCACTTTCGCTCACATGAGAAGCCGTTAATCCAACACTTTTTTTGACAATCCGTGTCTTCATGGGCAACTTGTGACTCGCCATTTTAAGCACTTCTTTAGCTTCGGCCTCAGGCAATCCTTGAATTTCAACCAAAATGCGATCACGCTTGCACACAAAAACCCACTGCTCTGGCGCGCCTTTACCTTTACCCATGCGCGTTTCTGCCGGCTTTTTTGTTATTGGCTTATCAGGAAATACGCGCAAAAACAAACGCCCAACCTTTTCCAAACGACGGCTCATCGTTACACGCATTGCTTCAATTTGCTGCGACGTTAGCCAACATGGTTCAATCGCTTGCAAGCCATATTCGCCAAAAACAAGCGTGCGGGCAGCTTTGCTACGCCCCTTCATCGTACCACGCTGTACTTTGCGAAATTTTGTTTTTTTCGGCATTAACATAATTACCCTGTATTATTTTTTCAAAACCTGAAATTCACCTTTGCTGATCCACACCTTAATGCCGATCTTTCCATAGGTCGTGCGGGCTTCGGCAAAACCATAATCAATATCAGCACGCAATGTATGCGAAGGAATCGCTCCAACGCGCAACCATTCAGTACGCGCAATTTCAGAACCACCCAACCGTCCAGCACAACAAATTTTAATACCACGTGCGCCGCTTTTAATAGCAGACATCGCCGCACGTTTCATTGTGCGCTTGTAGCTTGCGCGCCGTTCAATTTGACTTGCAATGTTTTTTGCAACCAAAAGCGCATCAAGTTCAGGTTGACGTACTTCGTGAACCGAAATGTCAACACTGGTAATCCCAAGCAAATCAGACAATTGTTTGCGCAAGCCATCAATTTCTTGTCCACGCTTGCCAATCACCATGCCAGGGCGACCCGAGTGAATAATCACCTTAAGATTTTCGCCAGCTTTTTCTATTTCAATACGCGATATTTCGGCTTTTTCCAAATTTTCTTCTAAAAATTTTCTTGCCTTAACATCTTGCAAAATATTTTCCGCATATGCCTTCTCGGAAAACCAACGAACATCCCACCCCTTGTAAATACCAAGCCGAAACGATGTTGGATTAACTTTTTGACCCACACTAAACCTCTTGCAGTTCTTGCAATGTTACACTAATGTGACACATCCGTTTACGCTGAACTTGCGCACGCCCTTGCGCACCAGGTTTGAAATAGCGATACATCGGACCTTCATCAACATAAATCTTTTTAATAATGAGCGCACGTGCGTTATGTCCATCGCGTTGCTTGGCATTCGCCACTGCAGATTCTATAACTTTTTTGATCGGCACAACGCGCCGGTTTGCATAAGCCGAAAGCCACACAAGTGCAGATTCAGCAGTTTTATTGCGCACATTGTCAACAATTGGCCGCAATTTGTATGGTGAATATCTCAGAAATTTAGCAATTGCTTTATATTCCATATGCTTTACCTATTGTGCTGGCTGCTCAGCTTCCGACTTACGTTGACCACTGTGCATTCTAAAAGTTCTTGTAGGTGCAAACTCACCCAAACAATGTCCAACCATATTTTCAGTTATATAGATCGGCTGAAATTTTCTTCCATCATGAACGGCGATAGTCAAACCAACAAAGTCGGGAGTTACCATACTGCGGCGCGACCATGTTTTGATCGCTTCTTTCTTACCGCTTGTTTTAATGCGCTCAACTTTTTCCATGAGCGCTGGATCCACAAATGGACCCTTTTTTGCCGATCGTGCCATTTTTATTGTACCCTTTTATTCATTTTTTTCAACTGCGCAAACTCACTAAAACTCGTTACTTTCTTCTTCTTAATATTAATAAGCTCTTACGCTTGCGTGTACGCGTTCCCTTACAACCCTTACCCCATGGAGATACTGGGTGAGATCCAGATTTTGAGCGACCTTCACCGCCACCATGTGGATGATCAACAGGATTCATTACCATACCGCGCACTGTTGGGCGAATACCACGATGTCGCGTGCGCCCAGCCTTGCCAACAATAACGTTTTTGTAATCGGCATTACCGAGCATGCCAACGGTTGCCCAACAATCAAGTGGAACTAAACGTAATTCACCTGATGGCATTTTAAGCGTTGCATACGCATCGTCTTTGGCCATAATTTGTGCTGCCATACCTGCTGAGCGAGCAAATACGCCACCACGACCAGGAATAAGTTCAATATTATGCACAAAAAAACCAGCAGGAACATTGCGCAATGGCATTGAGTATCCTGGTTTTGGCTCAGCGCCAATGCTTGCAAGCACGCTACTTCCAACACCAACAGTATCAGGAAGAATCATATAACGTTTGGCGCCAGTCTTGTAGACAATTAATCCAATACGTACATTACGATTTGGATCATATTCGATTGACGTAACCCTACCCTCAACATCTCTCACGCTTCGCTTAAAATCAATTATGCGATATTTACGTGCAGCACCACCACCCTGATGACGCATAGTAATGCGCCCATAAGCATTACGCCCACCGCGCTTGCGAAGGCCAATAGTCAGACTTCGTTCAGATGCTTTTCTCGTGATATCATCGCCGGATAGAAATGTCTGGAAGCGAAGCGATGCACTGCGTGGTTTACGTTTTATAATTGCCATGTCGTTCCTACGTATTTTGCTGCCGAGGTTCTTGTGCAGTTTGCTCGTGCTCTGGCATCGTTTGTGCTTCACCATGACCGAAGAGGTCAAGTGAGTAACCTTTTTTGAGCGTAACAAATGCTATTTTACGATCAGAACCAACGCTCGTGAACCTTCCGCGCGTGCTTCTGCTTTTCCCTTTGCGCACTTGAATACGTACTTTTTCAACTTTCACATTGAACAATTTTTCAAGCGCGTTTTTGATCAATGGTTTATTCGCATGCATATGCACTTCAAGAACCAATTGCTTAAGTTCCTGATTAACATGCTGTGCTTTTTCACTTAACAGCGGCCCCTTGATCAATTCATACATGCTTATTTCCATTGTGCCACCATATTTTTGAATTGTTCAATGTCTTTCCTCAACACTGCAACATCGGTACTACACGCAACATTATATGCGTTAAGTTGATCAAAAAATAACACTTGCACATGAGAAATATTCGCAAAAGATGCTTGCGCAACAACATCATGCGGGGCAAGCAGCACCGTCGTATTTTTCGTCAATCCCGCTTGCTTCAACGCCTGCACAGCACGCGCCGTCTTTGGTGCATCACTTTCAAAATCAACAACAAATATATGACCTGTGTAAGCAAGATTCCAAAACAGATCTTGCAAGATCCCCTGACGCACATTTTGAGGAATTTTCAGTACACGCGTACGCGGCTGTGGTCCAAAAATAATACCACCGCTCCGCCATAACGGCGAACGTGCGCTCCCAACACGTGCACGCCCCGTTCCCTTTTGTTTCCATGGCTTTTTACGGCTAAATGAAACCTCGGCACGCGTTTTACATCCTACCGTCCCTTGTCGCCAATTTTGCAATAATGCGCGAATCCATGTAGCGTATGCACGGAGATTAACGCGATCAGGACGTTGCCAACCAAGCTCATGTGGCGTGAGTATATTTGTATTAGTTTGTTTTTTATCCACAGCTTCTTGGTGCGCTATTTTTTTCTTGCTCACACGCGCTGGCTTTTTAGATGATGTTTTTTTCTCTGTCATTGTTTTTACCTATTGTTTGCGCATAAACACAAGGGATCCGATACTTCCTGGTACGGCACCTTTCACAAGCACAAGATTTTTGCCCTGATCAACAGTTGCAACGGTTAAATTTTTAACTGTACACTGCTGCGTGCCCATGTGTCCAGGAAGGCGCTTCCCTTGAATAACGCGACCCCGTGTACGCATGTGACCGATGGCTCCCGGCCGACGATGAAACATAGATCCGTGACTCGATCTTCCACCGGTAAAACCATGACGCTTCACAACACCCGTAAATCCACGTCCCTTGCTCACACCAATTACATCGATATGTTCACCATCGGCAAACACATCAGCAAAAGGTGCAGGCTGCCCGTGTGCTATCCCTTCAAGTGGCTTTGAAAGCTTAATTTCCCGCACGTGGCTAAAATACTTTTTCAGCGCTTTTAACCATTGTACATCAAATGGCTTATCCTGATAGCGTTGGCGCGTATGCCCAACACAAATCGC
>CAYSPS010000013.1:14688-23473 GCA_964432975.1 uncultured Pseudomonadota bacterium
GCATCATAGCCATCATGCTCTTGTGTCTTAATATCAACTACAAACCAACCAGACCCATCGATTACCGTTACCGGTATCACCGATTTATCTTTTGCAAAAACCTGGGCCATCCCAAGCTTTTTCCCCCAGAGACCGCTCACCATCTTGCAAGCCCTTCCTGCCTTATTAGCGAATTTCTACATCAACTCCAGCTGATATGTTGATTTTCATGAGCGCATCCATTGTTTGATCTGATGGCGCAACGATATCAAGAATGCGTCGATGCGTTACCAATTCAAATTGTTCGCGCGATTTCTTATCAACATGTGGTGATCGCAAGACAGTGAAACGCCGCGTTCTATTTGGGAGAGGAACGGGTCCCATTAATTGAGAACCAGTTCGTCGCACGGTCATAACGATTTGTTTTACGGCTGCATCAAGCAACCGATGATCATAGGATTTGAGCGTAAGTCTTATGCGTTGGCGCTTCATGCAAAAATCCTACTATTCCGTAATTTCAGTTACCACGCCAGATCCAACGGTTTTTCCACCTTCACGAATGGCAAAACGAAGATCTTTTTCCATTGCAACTGGCGCAACCAATTCAACACTAATTTCAACATGATCCCCCGGCATAACCATTTCGCGACCAGCCGGCAGCGTAATAGTTCCTGTAACGTCGGTGGTACGAAAATAAAATTGGGGACGATAACCAGAGAAGAAAGGACTGTGACGACCGCCTTCTTCTTTGCTTAAAATGTATACTTGGCCCTTGAACTTTCTGTGCGGTGTTATACTCCCAGGGGCAGCAACAACCATACCACGTTCAATTTCTTCTTTCTTCAAACCACGCAACAGCAAACCAATATTGTCACCGGCTAAACCTTCTTCAAGTTCCTTACGAAACATTTCAACGCCAGTAACAGTCGTTTTTGATTTCTGGCCGAAACCAATAACTTCAACTTCTTCACCAACCTTGATTTTGCCACGTTCTACACGACCAGTCGCAACTGTACCACGACCTGAAATTGTAAAAACGCCTTCAACGGGCATCAAGAATGGTTTATCAATATCACGCTTTGGTGTCGGAATATAGGTATCAAGTGCTTCAAGCAAACGCTTGATCGAAGCAACACCCAATTCGCCCTTATCACCTTCTAACGCTTTGAGAGCCGAACCGCGAATGACGGGAATTTTGTCGCCAGGAAAATCATATTTTTTAAGCAAATCACGAACTTCTTCTTCGACCATGTCGACCATTTCTGGATCATCAACCATGTCGACCTTATTCAAGTAAACCACAATGTAAGGAACATTAACGTTTTTTGCTAAAAGAATATGCTCACGCGTTTGGGGCATTGCACCATCTGCAGCAGAAACAACCAAAATGGCGCCATCCATCTGTGCCGCGCCAGTGATCATGTTTTTAATATAGTCGGCGTGACCGGGACAGTCGACGTGTGCATAGTGACGTTTGTCAGTACCATATTCAACGTGCGACGTTGCGATGGTAATCCCACGTTCCTTTTCTTCTGGTGCATTATCAATTTCATCAAATGCTTTGGCTTCTGCTTTACCTTCTGAAGCCAAAACATGAGTGATCGCAGCAGTTAACGTCGTCTTACCATGGTCAACGTGACCTATGGTTCCGACGTTTACGTGCTCTTTTTCACGCTTAAATTGCGCCTTAGCCATGTTAACTCCTCAAACTCATTATTTGCTTGCTACAATCTCTTCTTGAACACTCTGGGGCACTTCTCTATAGCACAATGGTTCCATAGTATAACTTGCTCGTCCCTTGGTCATTGATCGCAAATCTGTTGCATACCCAACCATTGTTTCTAGTGGCGACTCGGCAACAATATGCGTTGTGCCCTCTTCAGTTTCCATGCCCATAATACGCCCACGACGCGCATTAAGATCGCCCATCACGTCACCCATAAATTCTTCCGGCGTATCAACTTCGACCTTCATGATCGGCTCTAATAAAACGGGCGTACCATTTTTCATTGCATGCTTGAATGCCATGATAGCGGCAATCTTAAATGCCATTTCCGATGAGTCAACTTCATGATACGAACCATCAAGCAATGAAGCCTTTACATCAACAACGGGATATCCCGCAAGAACACCACTGTGAATCGCTTCCTCTAACCCCTTTTCAACTGCAGGCACATATTCGCGTGGGATGGTGCCCCCAACAATCTTGTTTTCAAATTCAAAACCCTTACCACGATCAAGTGGTTCAAATTTGATCCATACATGCCCATATTGCCCACGCCCACCCGATTGCTTAATATACTTACCCTCAGACTCAATAGCTTTTCGGATAGTTTCTTTGTAAGCAACTTGAAGCTTACCTTGCGTAAGCTCAACACCATGCTCGCGCTTTAAACGGTCAACAACAATCTCCAGATGCAACTCACCCATACCAGCAATAACCGTTTGTCCAGTTTCTTGATTATAACTAAAGTGAAACGACGGGTCTTCTTGCGCCATCTTTTTAAGCGCAACCGCCATTTTTTCGTAATCTGCTTTATTTTTTGGCTCAACCGAAGACGAAATAACGGGGGTTGGCACTTCAATCGATTCAAGGGCAATTTTATTAGCTTCATCACACAAGGTATCACCGGTAATCACATCTTTAAGCCCAATCACAGCAGCAATATCACCGGCATGAACCTCATCAATTTCTTGGCGTTTGTTAGCATGCATTTGAAGCAAGCGGCTTACACGTTCTTTACGATCAGTTCGAGAATTATACACATACGAACCCGCTTTCAACACGCCAGAATATACTCGCACAAAGGTAAGTACGCCAACGTATGGGTCAGTCATAACCTTAAAGGCCAATGCACTAAATGGTTCTTCAAGAGATGCTTTGCGTATTTGAACTTCATGCGTACCAGGAAGAAAGCCTTCAACTGGCGGCACATCAAGCGGCGATGGTAAATAATCAACAACAGCATCCAGCATAAGCTGAACACCCTTATTTTTGAAAGCTGATCCACAAAAAGCAGGTGCTGCCTTAAGCGCTAAAACACCTTTGCGAATCGCTTTCTTAATTTCATCGTTGGTCAACTCGTGCCCTGAAAGGTATTTTTCAGCCAACGCGTCATCAAAATCGCATGCGCGCTCAACCATGATGGTGCGCCACTTTTTTGCTTCTTCTTTATGCTCAGCAGGAATATCAACCCATGTAAGATCGACATTCAATCCTTCATCGGAAAATTTCACCATCTTCATCGTCAATAAATCTATGATGCCAATAAAATCCTCAGAAAGACCAACCTGCAATTGCATCACAATTGCATTGCCCCTGAGCTTTTCATTAATAGCATTCACTACTTTTAAGTAATCAGCACCAATACGATCAAGTTTATTGACAAAAATAATACGTGGCACATGATAGCGATTTGCCTGCCGCCACACCGTTTCTGATTGCGGCTGTACGCCAGCAACACCACAAAAAACGCCAACCATACCATCAAGTACACGCAGCGAACGACCAACCTCAATAGTAAAATCAACGTGCCCTGGGGTATCAATCAAGTTAATGCGATAATCCTTCCAGTAACAAGTGGTCGCCGCAGATGTAATCGTAATACCCCGTTCACGCTCTTGTGCCATCCAATCCATCGTCGCTTCACCCTCATGCACCTCCCCAATCTTGTGCGTGACACCGGTATACAACAAGATACGTTCGCTGACCGTTGTTTTGCCAGCATCGATGTGTGCGACGATACCAATATTACGATATTTACTTAAGCTCGTACTCATAACCTTTGTTACCTACCTTAATTACCACGCATAATGAGAAAATGCGCGATTGGACTCTGCCATCTTATGTACATCAGTTTTTTTCTTAATCGCACCGCCACGCCCCTCAGCCGCGTCCAATAATTCTTGCGCCAAGCGCTGCCCCATAGTTTTTGCAGGACGAGCTGCTGCGGCATCAATAAGCCAACGAAATGCCAAGGATTTTGCGCGTTGCGGATTCACCATCATTGGCACCTGATACACGCTCCCACCAACACGACGCGGACGCACTTCAATAACAGGCGTTATATTTTGAAAAGCTTTATTCAAAATTTGCAAAGCAGCAGCACTATTACCGCCCTTTTTTTCAAGTGCAGCAATCGCTTCATACACGATACGGCAAGCAACATGCTTTTTACCGCGCTCCATAACAATATTAATTAATTTTTGTATTGGTTCTGAGTTGTATTTTATGTCAACCCCAATATCACGCACAAAACTGGTTGTTTTTCTTCTTGGCATAACACCAAACCTTATTTAATTATTTTTACGCTTTTGGCCGTTTGGCGCCGTACAAAGAACGCGCCTGTTTTCTATTTTCAACACCTGCGGTGTCCAGCGATCCGCGAACAACGTGGTACTTTACACCTGGCAAATCTGGCACACGCCCCCCGCGCACAAGAACAACTGAGTGTTCTTGCAAATTATGGCCTTCGCCCGGAATATATGCGGTAACTTCAATACCCGAAGAAAGTTTAACACGACATACCTTACGTAATGCCGAATTTGGCTTTTTTGGTGTCGTGGTAAAAACACGCTTACACACGCCACGCAATTGCGGACACGCCTTAAGGGCAGGACTTTTTGAACGCAATTTCGTGCTGCGACGTTTATTTCGTATCAGCTGATTTATCGTTGGCATAAATAAAAAACCTTGGCTTTTGTACAATTACTCTTATTCATACAAAAAAGTGTACAGATACTGTTTTTTTATACAAATTGAACAGGTAAACCCATCTTACACAAAATAATTTTAACCTTTTTAGCAAATATTTCAAGTGGAATGGTTTGAGGCGCGTTTTTGTGTGCGCTCCATTTTCATTTTTTTCAAAATTTCCCTATTTTAGCCCACGGGGCCCTTTACTGTGACAGAAGTGCTCGTCTCATTAACCAAGCTTTTTTCCAATCTTTAAACAATCAAAAAAGATGGCGGCTTAAGAAAGCCGCCACCAAGCGCGTAAATCTTTAAGAGATTACTATTTAGAAAATGCGCAGGTAAAGCTATCAAACAATGCAAACAAACCCGCAACCCCAATTATTAGGTATACAATTTTAGCTAAATAGGCAAAATTGGTAATTTGAGCAAGCCAAACAACTAAATCAAAATTGATGGCGCCAACTAAACCCCAATTAATTGCTCCGATTGCACTCAAAAACAATGCGACTGCGCTCAATTTACTACACATCATTTCTCACTCTCTCCGTGGTTTTAAGTGGTTAACCTAATCTACCTTCTACCATGGCAAAAAAAAATTTGCAAATATGACCTTTTGACCAATTTGGCATAAATCAGTTTTTTACTTATACTTAAATAATGTCACCGGTTTATGTGACTTAGATTAAAGATATATTTTGCGTATAAAAACTTTTTTAGTTTAAAGGCCAAGCAATGAGAGCACGTACCCTAAATCAAGAAACTATCTTACAGCTCAATGCAGAATCGAAAAATTTTCCAGATTTTCGCGTTGGCGATACCATCAGCGTATATCAATATGTCACCGAAGGCGACAAAGAACGCATCCAGGCATTTACCGGCGATGTAATAGCGAGTCGCAATAACGGTATTGCAAGCACATTCACCGTACGCAAAATTGGCGCTCATAACGTTGCTGTCGAACGAATTTTTCCTTTTTATTCACCAATCATTAAAGAAATCAAACTTGTACGTCGTGGTAAAACGCGCCGCGCGCAGGCATATTATTTACGTGGACGCGTTGGAAAATCGGCACGTTTTAAAGAAATTTTAAAACGTCATCATGGCACCGTAAATGCAAGCTCGGTTGAATCTGCAGAAATTTCACCAGAACCTCGTGAAACTACTTCTGAAGCCTCTCAATAACTACATCATTTTTTTCCCCGTAATGGGCCTACTTTTTCTCGGTGCATGTAAAAAACCAGCGCATTCAACAGAATTAGTACGACAAGCATTAAAAGCTCCGCCATTTCTTTTAGATGCACACCAACTTATACAAAACGAATATGAGACGCGGTATTGGACAAAAAAATCTTTGCCCATTGTTAAGCAATTTTATATGCATGAAATGGAGCGCATGGGCTGGCAATTATATGCACAGCACCATGCATTACATGAAACGCTCCTTGTATTTGACAAGCCACGCGCACTTGCAATTGTACATATCACGTACCGCACCAACAATTCATGGTACGTGCGCATTATTACGATGCAACATAAAGCAATCGCACAAGAAAATTAGCGTACCGCAATTAAATTTTTCTCGAGATTGCTCATACGCTGTTCAAGTGACGCGTTCTGCTCGCGTAATTGTTTATTTTCTTGTTCCAACTGCGCTATACGTTTCGCTTGTTTTTTGCTCTTTTTGTTCTTCTTTTTTTCAACAACCACGGTAGTATCACGAGGCCGACTTGCCGCTATTGCCGCGGTTGTGCCAACAAGCGCGGTCGTTGCCAAAGCTGGTCCAACCCAGCCACCGCCACCACCACAATAGCCACCATAACAACCACCACCCCAGTATGCATCTACTGATGACCAAAGAAAAATGCTCATCAAACACACGAACAAATATTGTTTACACATAAAATTCCCCCTTTTATTAATCACCTTCGTCATAATCTTCATTGTCATCATCAGCGTCAACATAAACCACCGTTGGCTGACGATCACGTGAAGCGGCTGCTGCAATAACTGGAACGGTAAATGCCGTAAATGCCAACGGCACAGCCCAACCAGCACTATCAGCATGCAATAGATTGCTGTTAGCCATAAACACGGTTAACAAAAGTATTATATATTTCTTCATAATTCCCCTTAATTATCAGCAGCAGCTTCTTTTTGAGCTTGATGACGGTGATGGTGATGCTCACAGGCTTGGCCGCCTTCACGTCTGCATCGACTATGCTTAACGCCTTTGTAAATAATCAACCCTAAAATAACGGCACCAGCAGCCGCACCAAAACCGGCACCAACCGCACCAGCAGTGGTAATTGGTTTTGTTTCAGGAACTGGAGCAAGCAACAAGATTGCAAGCATAAGCACAAATACTTTTTTTGTGATATTCATATACTCTCCTTTTCTTTTTTCTAACTCTGATATCCTACTTTTCATCTTCACTGAGTTTTCATTTCTATGCAGCCACCTCACTTTCACGTGCCGGAACAATAAATTGACCTGTTTTTAACTGTTCAGTTTGCGTACCAGCATATTCATAGTGTTGGGCAGATTTGACGACATCATGTGTTTTTATATCTACCGTACGCTCAATAACTTTGACGGGCCCAATCATGCGTGGTTCATCATGTGCAATTGGCCCCTGTGCAGCTTTTTGAATCGTTTGATTACCATGCAAATCAAGCTCACGTCTTTCAATTAATGTGTGATCAGTTGGATCATAAATGAACATTGTTTCTTGTTGCTCAGGTGAAACAAATTGCTCCGTCAACAGATTGCCCTTGGTATCTTTATAGATAACGTGAAGATATTCTTGTTGCCCGCTCGGCGCTTGCTGTATTTGGCCGGCTTGCTGTTGCGCTTTTCTTGAACTTTCAGCCTCTTCTGTCCCTTGAGCTTCTGTTTCTTGTACAATAATTGTTTGTTGACTTGGCTGCGTTGCCGCAAGAACCCATGGAATCGTTAACCATGGATACCATGCAACCCACCAGCCGGGTTCATAAAAAATAGGATGCCGACAACCAGGACAAATATTTGAACGATGGCGATGATCGCCACGACCATGATGACGATCACGGCGTCCAGCGCCGCCGCGATCGGCGGCACCTTTACCACCTTTTTTTACTTTTTGAGCATACTTACTTGTACCAATGTGCCTGCCGACCTTGCTCTTTCCAGCTTTGGTAATTTTCTGCCCATGCGCTTGCCTACTCGTTACGCGCACTTTTTTTGCACCGGAAACTTTACCAACACGTCCAGCACGCGTAGTTGTTGCATGCGTTACACCAACGCGCCGGCTCCCAACGCCGACACCGCGACCATAGCCGCCAGAACGTGTACCGCCAGCATGAAAACCACCCCCACCAAAGTGGCCGCCCCCTCCACGCCCACCAAGTGTAATCGCAGAGCAGGTAATAATGAGAGCAAAAATAAACTTATACAAATACTTCATCGATCTCCCCCTTTTTTATTCTTCTCATCAAATGGGTTATTCAAATGAGAGATGCCCTCATCAAGAATTACATGCGGCTCGTGGTTCTTTTTGGCACTTGCACGTCGTGGCGTCCGTCTTGTTTGCCTACGCACACGCACACGTTGCCGACGTGGCCGTGCACCAATCGGCACAGCGGCAGTCGACCAATTTTGTAATACGTACGAATCTGCGCTGCAAACCATAACAAAAAATATAAATATATACGTGTACTTCAACTTTCTCTCCATTTCTTTACCAAACAGCTTAGTAAAACGGCTAGTATAAAAACAAGATTTTTTGTAAATTTGAATTTTTTTGTTAGTTTATCCATTATCCCTGAGTTCGTCATTTTGTAAGAACCAACGGATGCATCAAGAATAAACACAAACATAAAAGCGTTCATGGCTCGATACGTCGCGTCATTTCTTGCGGAATGACGCGACACTCGCCACGAACGGGATTTAAACTCCATTCGCTCCGAATGTTTTGATAAAACCGCACGTATCAAGCGACATCTGGAAGTCACTTACCATATCATTCCGTTCGCGCCGAGTGTTCGGCAAAGCCGAACGTATCGAGGCGGAACGGAACTTAGGGCCTATCCCTAAATTAGCCAAGACCCTCTAAAAGTAATAAAATCTCCCTAA
>CAYSPS010000014.1:0-804 GCA_964432975.1 uncultured Pseudomonadota bacterium
AAGAGTAGTTCATTTTTTTATTTTGTTTAACTCTTATGTCGAGTTCGCGTTAACATAATTTGTGGCATGCGTACGTTTACGATACGCTGGTATACATGAAAATATTTGTGCATGTTCTTTTTGATAGTATTACCAACGCGGTTTTTTCAGGCCAAGTATATGAACCGATCATGCAGCACCTTGCGCAAGATCAAAATGTGCACGTGTATGTGGTCAGTTTTGAGCCACATAATTTATTGCACGCCGCGCGTAAGCGCTTACATATGATTCAAAAGCATGCGCGTTTGCACATAATACTTAAGTGGCGTTTACCATTTTTTACAAAAATTTGTTTGTTATTGCCGATTTTGCGATTACGGTGTTTGTTAAAAAATTTTGCGCGGTACGAATTAATCGCACGTGGGCCACTAGCTTGTGTGATTTGTCAAAAAGCTCTAGATGCGCAGCGTTGTAAACGGCTGACCGTGCAGGCTCGTGGGTTGTTAGCGCAAGAATATCGCTATGCTCATGCATGTGCATCAGGATTGCCAAAGTTGTTTTATGATTGGCGAACGCGCTGCTATGAATACATTGAGCGGTGTGCGTATACGCGCACGCAACCATGCTTCTATATGATTCAAGTAGTGAGTCATGCTTTGGCTGACTATTTGAAACAAAATTTTAATGTTGATGATCAGAAAATTGAGTTGGCTGTGCATGATGTGCCTGCGCTTGTTGATGCCACACGACGTCAGACATGGCGCGCGCGCCGCAGGGCGCAACTGAATATTGCGTTAGATGCTACTGTCTACTGTTTTTGTGGGG
>CAYSPS010000014.1:814-9277 GCA_964432975.1 uncultured Pseudomonadota bacterium
CGGATCAAACACGACGCGGGCTTTCACGGGAAAAAAGATAGTTGTTTCTCTTAGCGCTCTTTGCGTTCTTTGCGAGAAATAAAAAAAGTTTTTTGCTTATTTTAAGCAAAGATGTTGATGTTTTCGTGCCTTTACTTGCAAAGCGTGTTCCAGAAAATTCTTACAAAATTATGTCTGTTGTGCATGAAAAAGTTTTTGAATATTTGTGTGCTGCCGATATTGGTATCATTTTTCGCGAATCATCAGTGATTAATTGGGTGTCGCGGCCAGTGAAAGCGATGGAGTATGAAGCTGCTGGTTTGTCTATTGCACATAATAATACGGTTGCTTGGATTGTTGCACGTTATGGTATTAATCGTGCGCGGTCTGTGTTTCAAAAAGCCCTTGTGTAAAATCATATTTATTCTATTCTTGCTGTAGCAGCAAAAGTGAATAGGTTTTTTGGTTTTGTGGGAGCGGCATGGACACAGTTTGTGTAGTGGGATTAGGATATGTTGGCTTACCGACAGCATTAATAGCCGCTGAGCATGGATACCATGTTGTCGGATATGATAATGATGCTGCACGTGTTGCACAAATCAATGCTGGAAGTTTTGCAACACAGGAGCCCGAGCTGTGTGAGCGTTTTACGCGTGTACATATACGAGGCACTTTTTCAGCAACCACGACAGTTCCTAACGCTGATTATTTTATTATTGCTGTACCAACTCCCGTGAGCATAGAAAAAAGTGCTGATTTAACATATGTTTTTTCTGCGGTTCGAGCAATCGCTCCATATTTAAAAAACGGCAATACGGTTATCATAGAGTCAACCGTGCCGGTAGGTACCACTGATATGGTTGCAAAAATTTTGGAACAAGAAAGTGGGCTTCGTGTTGGGGTGACTTTGTTTGTTGCTCATGCACCTGAGCGCGTGTTGCCAGGGCGTGCATTCAAGGAAATTGTAGAAAATGATCGTATCATTGGCGGTATAACGCAAAATTGTGCACGACGAGTAGCGCAATTTTATGAAAAATTTGTGACCGGTGCGCTCAGCTTAAACTCAGCATGCTTTGCTGAGCTGGTTAAACTCGTTGAAAATAGTTTTGCAGATGTTCATATTGCTTTCGCGCATCAAGTTGCCGCACTTGCTGAAGCTTATGGATTAAATCCATATCAGGTTGTTGCAGCCGCCAACGAACATCCGCGTGTGCATATTGCCACGCCAACATGTGGGGTTGGTGGCCATTGTGTAGCGGTTGATCCGTGGTTTTTGATTGATGCGATGCCAGAAAAAACGCCACTCCTTCGTGCTGCACGACTGATTAATGATCAGCGGCCGGAGCTTGTTGCAGCGTATGTTAAAAATGCCGTGCATGCATGGTGCATAGCGCAAAAAAAAGATATGTGTGTGATTCATGCTCTTGGACTAACTTATAAACCAAATGTGGATGATTTACGTGAATCACCGGCGGTGCGTGTTGTGCAAAATTTAATGAAAGAAAAAAATATTAAATTACTGGTGAGTGAGCCGCATGTTGCTCAAGAAAAACTTGAAGCGCTGATGGGCAATGTAGTTTGTACATTTACAGAGGGTCAATCGCGAACTGATTTAACCATACTGCTTGTTGGGCATGATGTGTGGAAAAATATTCATCAGCGAATTTCGGCTGATAAACTGTTGGATTTTTCTGGTTTAACACTTAGACGTATGGTTAACCGTGATGCGATGAACTCAACGTGTGATGCTGCCATGGTGGGCAAAAAAACGGTACGTGAAATATCGTCATAGGAGAAGGTGATGGTATGCAATAGATTATGCAAAGTTCTTTTTTATGGGATTATTTTATTTGGCTCTTTACTGCAGGCTGCTCCTGTATATTTTGTGGCACTTGCTGGTGGTGTTGGTGAACGCCTATGGCCATTAAGCACCGTTGCGCGGCCCAAACAATTTTTGTGCCTACACGGCAACAAGACGTTGCTTGAAGATACATATGCACGTATTGTAAATTTGGTTCAAGATGGTCATTTTTGGGTAGTTACAACACAGGATTATGCATCTCTTACACGCAGTACATGTCCGACTGCTGAGCGGATTTTGATCGAACCGATGTTGCGAAATACCGCGCCAGCAATTTGTCTTGCTTGTTTGCAGGTCGCGCGTGAACATCCGGATGCGGTTGTGGTAATTTTGCCTTCGGATCATTTTGTAAGTCCAGTTCAACGTTTTCGTAGTCTCCTTACGCAGGCAATTGAATATTGTGTTCGTAATGAAGTTCTTATGTTACTTGGTGCAATGCCAACGTATCCTGCAACTGGTTATGGCTATATCAAGTGTAGCCGAAAAAGTGACGCATCTTGTGGTGTTATGCATGTTGTCTCTTTTCATGAAAAGCCGGCGGCAGAAGCTGCCCAAACATTTCTCGAGTCAGGATGTATGTTATGGAATGCCGGCATATTTTGTGCTCGCGTACAGGTGTTTTTGCAAGAATTGCAAATGCATGCGCCGCAGGTTTTTAATGGCGTGAAATCTTATATTGCGGGATCAGGTCAGTATGCTGATTTGCCATCTATTTCAATTGATTATGCCGTACTGGAAAAGAGCACGCGATTACGAGTGATGCCGCTTGATATTTCATGGTCCGATGTTGGCAATTTGCGTGAATTTTTGACTATTCATGAAAAATGTACACCAAGTAGTGACCGTGTTGTAAAAGTTGATGCTCCTGGCACACTCGTATACGGTTCTGCTCATAAAATTATAGCACTTATTGATGTTGCCAATGTCTGTGTGGTTGATACACCACAAGCGCTGGTAATTGCCGCAAAAGATACTGTTGAGAAAGTGAAGATTGCGTGTGCCAAAGCCGCACGACAAAATTAAATTTGAAGTAACGTATCGAATTTGGGCTGACCTGTTCATATTACAGCGTTTGCTCCGACATGAAAGCAGTGGAAGGAGAATTACGTGCGACAACTGTTTATAGAAAAAGGAACCCTGTCAATTAAAGAAGTGTGCAGGCCGCTTCTTGATGACTATTCGGTATTGGTATCAGTTTCTTATTCTTTTTTGATTACCGGACAAGAATTATTTGAGTTGTTGCACGCACATGATGCGCGTTTTTTTCACAATATTCCTAATAAAATTCGCACCCTCATGGATTTGCTTGCGCATCGGGGTGGTTCCTATGTTGGTACGTTTATCAAAGATCGATTTGCTGGGCGTATTATGCCTATTGGCAATTCGTGTTCTGGGCGTGTGGTTGCGGTCGGGAAAAAAGTGAAGCGTTTTCGTATTGGAGATTTAGTTGCATGTGTTGGCGATGGCTTTGCCAATCACGCAGAAATTGTGTGCGCTCCTGAGCAGTTAGTTGTTCCCGTTCCTGATGAGTCACTTTTGCGTGTTGCAAGCCTGATGGGGGTTGGTGCAATTGCCATGCAAAGTATTCGACGTGCATCGCTGTGCGTTGGTGAAACCGTTTGCGTATATGGTATGGATACGCTTGGTCAAGTTATTGCATTACTGGCTAAAGGGTCTGGTTGCCGTGTTTTTGCATTAGATGCCCATGCGAAAAAATTGGAACATGCACAGCGATCTGGCGTTGAGAGGGCATTGCTTTTAGGAAACGTTGATGTATATGAAGAAATTTCTTATGCAACCGGTTCTCATGGCGCTGATTGTGCAATTATAACGCCTGAATGTATGAATGATCTTGGTGTAAATAGTGCGATTGATAATACGCGCAAACGCGGCAGAATTGTTCTTGTCGGTACAAAATCCGTTTTGCTTAAGCAAGAAAGAGTGCAAAGTAAGGAAATTGATGTGCTTTTCTCGCTTGCGTATGGACCAGGTCGGCATGATGCATCCTATGAATATCAGAGCATCGATTATCCATATGAACATGTGCGATGGACAGAAAATCGCAACATGTATGCCTTTATGCATCTTTTGCAAAGTGGACACGTGCAAGTAGATTATTTGCTTGAAAAGGAAGTTGCACTTGCGCGCTTAACTCCACAAGTGGTTCAACAGGCAATTGAAAGTGGCTCTGGTGCCCTTATTACTTATAAATATGTAGAACCAGCTCCTGCATCTTGCAAGGTTGACTCCTTCATACCGGCTCGACATGCTCCATCAGATAAGCTTAATGTTACATTTTTCGGTGCTCATCGGAATGCGCGGCTGTCGTTCATGCCATTGGTAAAATCTATAAAAAATGTTGAATTTCGCCGAATTATTGATCATGATATTGCGCATGCACTTAATGCTGCAAACCAGTATATTGGCGCATTTGCACTTTCAGGAGGTCCAGAGCTTTTTTATGAAGATCCGGCAACTGATGTGGTGTGCGTAACGTCTGCTCATGGTGTGCATGTCGAACATGTGCTTAAAGCACTTAAAAATGGTAAGGCAGTCTATTTACGACAGATGCTTGCATTAACTGAAGATGAACTTGCACGCTTGTCAGATTTTTTGCATGTGCATCATCAACCGCGGTTAAGTTTCGGATGTCACCAAAGTTTTGCGCCGTTTATGCAACGCGTTAAACAGTATGTTAGTCAGCGACAATCGCCGCTTATGATGAACTATCGAATTAATCTCAATGCTTTACAAGATAGAGAAACGGTTGATAGAAAACCGCGCGCTGGCACCATAGTAGCCACAGCTTCGCATATTTTTGATTTATTTTGCTTTTTGACGTGGGCGCGGCCTTCTGTAGTTTCTGTCGAAATGATTCGTGCAAAACAAGAGGAAATTTTTTCCAGTGACAATGTAAGCATTTATGTTGGATTTGATGATGGCTCACTCTGTTCCTTACAGATAACTTCATTGGGACATGCAGCAATGGGTGCTGAGCGCATGGAGGTTTATTTTGACGGAAAATCAATTGTTATGGAAGATTTTGTTCGATTACAAGGGTATGGGTTGCCACGTTCTTTTGATGAGGTTTCACGTATTGCTGACCATGGTCAGCGCGCTCATGTAAAGCAATTTTTTGCTGATTTAGCCGATCCAGAAAAATCGATATTATTCGATGCGGCTCGTATAGAGACTATGGCACGATTGACCATGCAAGTTGATCAATTAGCGAGCCAAGGTGGTGGGGAAGCAGCTGTACGCATGTAGGATTAAATTGGCTCTTTAATTACCATATGGTTAGGGTACGTTGCGTTGGATATTTTTCGAGTTGTTTTTTTGTTTTTTTTGCTTTAATCTAATAAAGTAACGATTGAAACAAACAGAAATGGGTCGTAGTTATGTAGGCCCACGTAGCTCAGTTGGTAGAGCACTCCCTTGGTAAGGGAGAGGTCACCGGTTCAAGTCCGGTCGCGGGCTCCAGATGAAATGGCTAACCGAATTTTAAAAGAAGAGCAGTAACGACGCAAATGCCGTGACTGTTGCTAGTTTTCGAGGCCAGTAGCTCGAATTGGTAGAGCGACAGACTCCAAATCTGAAGGTTGGGGGTTCGAGTCCCTCCTGGCCTGCCACTAACCTGGATTATTGGAGTTTGTGGTACGCGAGCGTATATTGGGGTAGTTGCAGTATGATTAGAATGTTTTCGTTCTTTCGTGAGGTTCGCCAAGAGCTTGCTAAGGTAGTGTGGCCGAATTTTAATGAATTTGTTGGCTCTACCATTGTTGTGCTGATTATCATGGCTTTTTTTGCTGTTTATTTAGGGGCGGTAGATTTCGGGTTGCGTATTATCATTGAGTATATATTGTCATTATAAAAGTTTGGGTGACCGAAAAAAATGCGGGCGGTTGAGCGATGAAACGGTGGTATGTTGTTCAGGTTTATGCGGGCTACGAGGAGCAGGTCAAGGCGGATCTTGGTCGTCGCATTCATGAAAAACATATGGAGAATTTTTTCGGCGACATACTTGTTCCTTCTGCGCAGATTAAAGATTTTTTTTCTTCACAGGAATCAAAAGATCAGCGATTGTTTCCTGGATATGTTCTTATTGAAATGGAAATAACGCCAGAGTCTTCAGCTATTGTTATCAAAGCGCCACGTGTGCTCAAATTTTTGGGTGGCAATGAGCCTGTTCCACTTGCCCAACAAGAAATTGATCGCGTTTTGCGGACAATGCGCGGTGAGGTTGTTGTCAAAAGCGAAGCTCCCGACTTTGTGGTTGGTAGCGAAGTTGATATTACTGGTGGGCCATTTGCTGGGTTTGTAGGCATTATTGAAAATATCGACAAAGAAAATGAACGGCTTACGGTGATGGTAAGCATTTTTGGTCGTATGACTCCAGTTGAATTGGGTTTTGACCAAGTGAAGCGATAAAGAGATTAGGTTTGAATTATGGCTAAACAAGTTAAGGCTATTGTTAAAGTACAAATTGTGGGTGGCAGTGCGAATCCGGCGCCACCAGTTGGTACCGCGCTCGGTCCTCATGGCATTAATATTATGGACTTTTGTAAGAAATTTAATGCTGCAACGGCTGATCGCAAAGGGCAGACGGTGCCTGCGGTGATTACGATTTATGCAGATCGAACTTTTGATTTTATTCTCAAAACGGCGCCAGCATCTGAACTGATAAAGAAAAAAGCAAAGATTGAAAAAGGGGCTTCGGTGCATACGCAAACTATTGCAACGATTACCTGGGCTGATGTTGAAGATGTTGCAAAAGCTAAGATGGTTGATTTGAATGCAAATGATCTGGAACAAGCTAAGAAAATTATTGCCGGAAGCGCGCGTAGCATGGGCGTGCAGGTCAAGGATTAATAAAGGGTAATTGGTTATGGCAACGCGTGGAAAAAAATATAGAAAAGCACTTGAGAAGATTGGTGAACAACGAAAATTGCCGATTGATCGTGCATTGGCGAAACTAAAAGAAATTGCTTACGGCAAGTTCGATGAGACGGTTCGTGTTGATTTAACGTTGGGCGTCGATCCTGGCAAAACTGAGCAGACGGTTCGTGGCGCCGTTAATTATCCTCATGGCTTGGGTAGGCGTTTGCGCGTGCTTGTATTTGCTAAAGGTGAATACGCCGATCAAGCAAAAGGAGCTGGGGCAGACTTTGTTGGTGTTGAGGAGTTTGTAGCAAAAATTCAAGGCGGTTGGTTAGATTTTGAAGTCGCTGTCTCGACGCCTGATTTAATGGGTGTGATAGGTCAATTAGCAAAAATCCTTGGCCCACGTGGGCTATTGCCAAATAAAAAGGTTGGGACCGTTACGTTTGATGTTGCTGACGTTGTTAAAGAGCTTAAAAGCGGTAAATCATTTTTTAAGAATGATCGCGCCGGACTTATACATATGCCAATTGGTAAGCTCTCATTTGAACCGCAGAAATTGCACGACAACTTTGCTGCTCTTTTGAAAGCCGTTGTATTGGTACGGCCTGCTTCTGCAAAAGGGCGATTTATAAAAAGAACAACAATATCTTCAACGATGAGTCCCGGCATCGAAGTTGATGTTGATAGCGCCTTTAAGGTATAGGAAACGCGATGAATCGACAGCAAAAAGAAAACCTTGTTGACGTATTAAAAAAAGATTTTGCCGCATCTGCAGGTGTTTATGTGGTTGGTTGTAAAGGCGTTTCGGTTAATGCTTTGCAAACATTGCGTCGCGCATTGCGTGGTCAGGGCGCATCTTTGCGTGTTGTAAAGATGCGATTGGCTAAGCGTGCGATTGGGGACAATGCGACGTTTGATGAAGTGCTTCCCTATTTACGTGAGCAGCGTGGCTTAATATTTGCCTTCAAAGAGCCAATTGCGATTGCCAAGGTTTTAAGTGATTATGTTCGCGATAATGCGCAGCTTGAGCTTGTTGTTGCACGTGTCGAACACGAAATGCTTGATGTACAAGCTATTCAACAACTTGCTCATTTGCCATCGCGTGATGTGTTGATCGCTCAACTGCTTGGCACGATGCAATCGCCGGTTGCGCGCACTGTTGGTTTGTTCCAGATGATGCTCATTCGTCTTCTTGTTGTACTCAAGCAGATTGCAGAAAAAAGAGAGCCTGAAGCGTAGTAAATAAGTTGTTATTTAGATCATACGTATTGGAGAAATTATGGCAGCAAAAGCAATGGACGATATTGTAAAACAGATATCTGAGCTATCGGTCAAAGATTTGGCCGCATTGATTAAAAAGCTCGAAGAAGAATTTGGTGTTTCCGCTGCGGCAATGACAGCAGCAGCACCGGCAGCAGCGGCTGGACAAGCAGCAGCGCCGGCAGCTGAAGAAAAAACTGAGTATAAAGTAACGCTTAAAGACGCGGGTGCCGATAAAATTAAAGTAATCAAAGCGCTGCGCTCGGTTATTGCCGGTCTAAATTTGACAGAAGCAAAAGAAAAGGCAGAGGGGGCTCCTGTTGTTTTGGCTGAGGCAGCTTCGAAAGAAGATGCGCATAGGATGAAGGAGGCTATTGAAGCAGCTGGTGCAAAAGTAGAATTGTCCTAAATTGTAGATAAGATCGTTTTGGAGGCGCCGCTTGATGTTGCACGTACAAAGTAAGCAGGCCGTTCGTAAATCG
>CAYSPS010000014.1:9302-22878 GCA_964432975.1 uncultured Pseudomonadota bacterium
AAGCTCAAGGATGTCGTTTCGGTTCCTAATCTTATTGAAGTACAATCGAAGTCGTTTAATGATTTTGTACAACTCGATTATTTACCGGAAGAACGACTGCCGATTGGCTTGGAGCGTGTTTTTCGCGATATTTTCCCTATTGATCATGAAGGAAAGGTTTCGCTTGAATATATAAGTTATCAATTGGGTGATTGGGCATGTACGTGTGGCAAATTGACCGGAATCAACAATCGTTATAGTTGGACGTGCTCTGCATGTCATGGTACTGGTTGTTCACGGTTAGATGATATGTATACCTGTCCATTGTGTAAAAAACCAGATAGCGCGCGCTATAAGACGTGCGCTTTTTGTCTTACGCGTGCACAACTCAAGCTGCCCATGACGGTTGATGAATCGCGATCAAGCGGTCAAACCTTTGCGTTGCCATTGCGCATTAAAGTGCAATTAGTTACATGGAATGTACAAGAAAATGGTACTAAAGCTGTTCGTGACATTAAAGAGCAGGATATTTTCTTAGCCGATATTCCAGTGATGGCTGATGTTTATGAAGATAAGGGTCGTTTTTATCTTGGAAATCAAGCAACATTTTTGATTAACGGGGTTGATCGTGTTGTTGTGAGTCAGATGCATCGTTCCCCTGGTGTTATTTTTTCTAAAAGCAAAAAAACCAGTGATACGCGTGGGCGACCGTACTATCTTGCGCGTATTATTCCTATGCGTGGGTCGTGGCTGGATTTTGAGTTTGATACCAATGATCTACTTTATGTACGCATCGATAAAAAGAAAAAGATTTTAGTCACAACATTTTTACAAGCACTTGGTATTGCGCGTAACGATATTATTGCGCATTTTTATGGAACCGATTCTTTAGAAGTTTCTCACGGAACTTTGTATAAAAAAGTTACTGATTCTTTGCTTGGTCAACGGATAGAAGTTGGAATGGTTCCTGCTAAATTGGAAAAACAATTTGTAGGAATTCGCATTACCAAAGAGATCTTACGTCGTTTGCGCTCTGAGGGCGTTGATCGTTTGTTGCTGAAGCCGCAACAGGTTCTTAACAAGGCTTTTGCGCACGATGTCATTGATGGGCGTGGTGAAGTGCTTGCTCGCCAGGGTGAATTTGTTACCGAAGAACATATTCAGCAATTAAGCGAGCGTGACGGTCTAACTTTTGATGTAATTGCTTCATTTGGGTACGCTGTCCAACCAACTCTTGCATTGACATTGGCACATGATGGGTGTGTCTCGCAGGATCAAGCATTGCGTGAATTGCATCACAAGGTTTGGCCTGGCGATAGCGCTTCGCTTAAAGATATTCAAGCACGGCTGGAAGCTATGTTTTATTCATCGCGATTATATGATCTCACTAAAGTGGGTCGTTTGCGCATGAATCGTAAATTAGGTTTAAATATTCCAGCTGATCACGCGGTATTGACGGTTGAAGACGTTATTGCAACTATTAAGTACTTGGTTGGTTTACGTGAACGCGGCGAAGGTGAACTTGATGATATTGATCATTTAGGCAATCGCCGTGTGCGTTTGGTTGGCGAATTGTTGAGTAATCAGTTTTATGTTGGTTTTTCTCGTATCGAACGCATTGTGCGCGAACGTTTTCGTGTGCAAGATTTACATTCTTCGCTCATGCCGCAAGATTTTTTGAATGTTAAACCATTGTCTGCAATTTTGCGTGAATTTTTTGGAACAGGGCAGCTTTCGCAATTTATGGATCAGACAAATCCGCTTTCAGAGCTTGCGCATAAACGCCGTTTGTCTGCACTTGGTCCTGGAGGTGTGACAAAAGATCGCGCAACATATGAAGTGCGTGATGTACATACATCGCATTATGGACGCATTTGTCCTATTGAAACACCTGAAGGTCAAACCATTGGTTTAATTTCCTCACTGGCTACCTATGCAATGGTAAATGATCTTGGCTTTATCGAAACAGCGTACCGTCCCGTCAAGGATGGAAAAATTTCTGATGACGTTGTGTTCTTGGATGCCTTTGAAGAAGCTGATAAATATATCGCGCAAGCAGATGCGGTAGACAAAACTGGCAATAAAATTGAGGGTAACAGCGCCTTGGCGCGGCATCAAGGTAACTTTTTGTATACCGACGTTGATAAAGTTGAATATATTGACTTATCGCCAAAACAGTTGGTGTCTGTTGCTGCTGCACTGATTCCATTTTTAGAGCATGATGATGCAAGCCGTGCATTGATGGGTGCCAACATGCAACGACAAGCTGTGCCGCTGGTTAAGTGTCAAGTGCCACTTGTGGGAACAGGCATAGAAACCGAGGTCTGCAAGGCGTCATGTGCCGTTATAACCGCTAAACATGCGGGCACTGTTAAGTATGTTTCTGCAGATGTAGTTATCGTGCGTGTCGATGAAAAAGAATTTGGTACGACAGATGCTTGGATTGCTGGCGGTATAGATGTGTATCATTTGCGTAAATTTGAGCGCTCGAGTTATAGCACATGGATTCATCAAACACCAATCGTACAGGTTGGAGATCGGGTGGAACGTGGTCAAATTTTAACTAATGGTGCTGCTATCCAAGATGGTGAATTGGCGCTTGGCTCCAATCTGCTTGTTGCTTTTATGCCATGGCATGGCTATAACTTTGAAGATGCTATTGTTTTAAACAAGCGATTGGTTGCTGATGACGCGCTTACCTCTGTAACAATAGATGAGTACATCGTCGAAGCGCGTGATACAAAGCTTGGACCAGAAGAAATTACCCGTGATATTCCAAATGTGAGTGAAAAGGCGCTTGCAGCACTTGATGAAGATGGTGTTGTGCGTACCGGCACACGCGTTAAACCAGGAGATATTCTGGTTGGCAAAGTAACACTCAAGGGTGATGTGCAATATTCGCCTGAAGAAAAGTTATTACGAGCGATTTTTGGTGAAAAATCTCGTGAGGTACGTGATACTTCTTTGCGTGTACCACCTGGAATTGAAGGGACTGTTGTTAATGTAAAAGTTTTTTCACGCAGTGGTATTCGCAAAGATCGTCGCTATAAAGAAGTTGTTGCGGTGCAATCGGCGCGCATTAACAGTGAGCATGAAAAGCACATCATACTTCTTAAGGAGATGATTGCAGATCGTGCACTTGCGTTAATTAAAAAACAAAAACCCAGCTCGCGTGTTGCACAAAAATTGCTTAAAAATAAAAGTACATTTGATGAGCTGGAACTTGAAAAGTTATCTGTTGAAAAACTATTGGGAATCAAGACGGCGGATGAACAAACGAATGAACGAATTGCACAATTGATGCATACCTACCAGACCCAGTTGTCTGTTCTTGAAAATTTGTGCAAGGAACGCATTAATGCTCTTAAAAAGGGTGATCCGTTGCCATCTGGTGTTATCAAAATGATCAAGGTGTATATTGCGGCTAAGCGCGCGGTACAAGTCGGCGATAAGCTTGCTGGTCGTCATGGTAACAAGGGTGTGGTATCAACCATTGTTCCGCGTGAAGATATGCCCTATCTGGAAGATGGTCGCACTGTAGATATTGTATTGAATCCAATTGGTGTGCCATCACGTATGAATGTCGGACAAATTTTAGAAACAATTCTTGCATTTTTTGGTGTACAAGCCGGTCGTACTATGGCGCGTGCACTTGAAAACAAACTTTATGACGATGCGCTCGCGTATCTTGATCAATGGTATGGTAAGAAATTTATACAAGAATACATAGAAACATATGGCAAGAATGCGCTTGTTGATTTGGCGCGCAAAACCGCTGAGCGCGGCATGCATTTTTCAACACCAGTTTTTGATGGTGCTTCGCTTAATGAAGACATTCGGCCATTGCTTAAAAGCCTTTCGATGCCAGAATCTGGTGCCTATCAGTTACGCGATGGCCGTTCTGGCCAATATTTTAAGCAACATGTAACGATTGGTTCGATTTATGTCATGAAATTAAACCATATGGTTGATGATAAATTACACGCTCGTTCTGTTGGTCCATACTCACTTGTTACGCAACAACCGCTTGGTGGTAAGGCGCAGTTTGGTGGCCAACGTTTTGGTGAAATGGAAGTATGGGCACTTGAAGCATATGGCGCAGCCTATACATTGCAAGAGCTGCTTACATACAAATCTGACGATGTAACCGGTCGTCACAAAGTGTATGAAACAATTGTTCGTGGTGATGGACAAGAGATACCTGATCCAGGACTGCCTGAATCTTTCAATGTTTTGATCAAAGAGCTGCAAAGTTTGGCATTACAAGTTGATTTGTTTAAGGGAAGCAGGGAGGAAATCAGTGAATAACCAGATGCTTGCACGCTTCAAAGAATATATTAATGCGACGCAGTTTAATGCTGTTCGTCTGGCGCTTGCTTCTCCTGAAAAAATTCGATCGCTTTCTTATGGTGAAGTTAAAAAAATAGAAACGATCAATTATCGTACATTAAAGCCGGAAAAAGATGGCTTGTTTTGCGCGCGAATTTTTGGCCCAGTGAAAGATTGGGAATGTAACTGTGGTAAATATAAGCGCATGAAACATCGTGGCGTAACGTGCGAAAAATGCGGGGTTGAAGTTATTCAATCTCGTGTACGTCGGGAACGTATGGGGCATATCGAACTTGTGGCCCCGGTTGCGCATATTTGGTATTTGCGCGGTATTCCAAGTTTTATGAGCATCGTGCTTGATATTCCGGTGAAAGATCTTGAACGCGTTGTTTATTTTGATGCTTATTTGGTTATTGCACAGGGTAACTCGCCCTATACACCAAAAACTGTATTAAATACATCTGAATATGAGGAATATCTGCAAACGCATCCTGAGGATACTGCTTTTAAGGCAGACATGGGCGCGTATGCGGTTCGCGAAGTATTGCATGGGCTTGATCTTGAACTGGAGCTTAAAGTTTTAAAAAAAGAATATGAAAAAATAGCTTCGGTTACCGCGCGCCATAAGCTTATGCGTCGCATTAAAGTATTATCAGAACTGCGTGTTGCAGGCCAAAAGCCAGATTTGATGGTCATCGAGGCATTGCCCGTGTTGCCACCGGATTTGCGTCCGTTGGTTCCGCTTGAGGGGGGGCGTTTTGCAAGCTCTGATTTGAATGAATTATATCGTCGCGTACTTAATCGCAATATTCGTTTGCGTCGTTTGATTGAGATTGAAGCGCCATCTGTCATTATTAAAAATGAAAAGCGCATGCTTCAAGAAGCTGTTGATGCGCTTATTGACAATGGGCGACGCGGGCAACCGGTGCGAGGAAGTAATAAGAGGCCGCTCAAATCATTGAGTGAAATGTTGCGGGGCAAACAAGGACGTTTTAGGCAAAATTTGCTTGGCAAACGTGTAGATTACTCTGGGCGTTCTGTTATCGTTGTTGATCCTGAATTGCGCATGGATCAGTGTGGTTTGCCCAAGATTATGGCGCTTGAATTGTTTAAACCTTATGTACTTGCAGAATTGGTACGGTGTGAGTTTGCGCCAAATTTAAAGGCTGCCAAACGGTTGGTTGAAGAAGGTGCTGACGAGGTGTGGGGCGTGCTTGAAGAGATTGTAAAAAATCGTCCTGTTCTCCTTAATCGTGCGCCTACATTGCATCGCTTGGGTATTCAAGCGTTTTATCCAATTTTGATGGAAGGCAAAGCGATCTCGATTCACCCACTTGTATGTACCGCGTTTAATGCTGACTTTGATGGTGACCAAATGGCGGTGCATGTGCCATTGAGTATTAAGGCGCAAGCTGAGGCACGCGAATTAGTTCTTTCGAGTAAAAATATTCTTTCACCTGCCAGTGGGCGTCCGATCTTCTTTCCAACACAAGACATGGTGCTTGGTCTTTATTATATGACTAAAATTCGCCGTCATGTTGTTGGTGAAGGAACGGTTTTTGCCAATATTGACGAGGTTATAGTTGCGTTTCAGGCAGGTGCGGTAAATTTACATGCGCCAATCAAAGTTCGTATTAATGACGCATTAATTTCAACAACGATTGGACGTGTTATTTTATATGATGCTTTGCCTGCAGGTTCTTCGATTGAATGGGTCAATCGCATTGTTAAAAAAGGTGACGTTTCCAAACTTATTGATCGCGTATACCATCAATTTGGTCGTGAAAAAACTGCACGCATGTTAGATAAAATTAAGCGACTTGGTTTTTATAATTCGACCATTGCTGGCCTATCTTTTGGTATTGATGATCTTGTAATTCCTGCAAAGAAAACTGAAGTTGTCGAAAAAGCTGAAAAAGAGGTTCAGCGTATTGAAAAATTATATCGCGAAGGGGCGATTACAAACGGCGAGCGATATAACAAGGTAATTGGTGTTTGGCAGCAGGCAACGAGCGATGTTGCCAATCATATGGTACAAGAAATGGAGTTGCAAGATGGCCAAGCATTCGCAAATCAGGATAGTAAAGATAAACCGTTTAATTCGGTTTTTATGATGCTTGATTCTGGTGCAAAAGGTACCAAGGAACAAGTCAAGCAGCTAGTTGGTATGCGTGGCTTGATGGCAAAGCCGTCGGGCGAGATTATGGAAACGCCGATTAAAAGTAATTTTAAGCAAGGTTTAAGTGTATTTGAGTACTTTATTTCGACACACGGTGCACGTAAGGGTCAGGCGGATACCGCGTTAAAAACTGCAAATTCTGGTTATTTGACGCGTCGTTTGGTCGATGTTGCACAAGACACTATTGTTACAATGCACGATTGTAAAACGCTCGGATATGTCGAACTTGCTGATTTACGTGAATCTGGTGAAACGGTGTGTCCGGTTGCACAGCGTATTTTCGGACGTGTATTGGCAGAAGATTTAAAAGATCCTGTAAGCGGCGAACTTATTGCATCGCATGGTACGCTTATTGATAAAAAATTAGTAACACGTATTAGTGAGTCTGCAGTTTCTAGCGTTAAAGTTCGTTCGGTTATGATGTGCCAAGCCCGTCGCGGCGTGTGTGCGCAGTGTTATGGGATGGATCTTTCGTGTGGTAAGCTTATTGACATTGGGGTCGCTGCTGGTGTAATTGCCGCTCAATCGATCGGTGAGCCTGGTACACAGCTGACGATGAAAACATTTCATATTGGTGGTGCGGTTACTGGTTTGGGTGAACAAGCACTGTATGTGGCTAAAAATGACGGCATTGTGCAATTGCGTCGCGTTAAATTGGTTAAAAATCGTGCCGGTATCGCTGTTGTTATGAGCCGCAAAGCGAAGCTTGCAATATTATCTTCTGAGGGACGTGAATTACAAGAGTATGCTGTGCCATATGGGGCATATTTGTACGTTGAGGATGAGCAAAAGATTAAAAAAGGTACTAGGCTTTTTGAGTATGATCCAGATAATAAAGTTATATTAACTGAAAAAACTGGTACTGTACGGTATGTGGATTTGGTTAACAATGTTACGATACAAGAGCGTTTTGATGACGCAACTGGCGTGTCACAGTTAATGGTTATTGAACATAAAGGAGATCGTTATCAGCCAGCATTAAGCATTGTTGATGACGCTGATAATGAGGTTGCATTTTATTATTTGCCGCCCAATGCATACTTGGTTGTTGAAGATGGGCACAAGGTTGTTGTTGGCGACGTGCTTGTGAAGGTGCCGCAGGCTGCAACGAAAGCTCGTGATATTACCGGTGGATTACCTCGCATAGCCGAACTTTTTGAGGCACGCGTAAGTAAAGATCCTGCAATTATTGCTGACATTGATGGTGAAGTTTCTATCGGTGGTTTGCATCGTGGCATGGTAAAAGTGGCGGTAAGTGAGGGCAAGCGCAAATTTGATTATTTTGTGCCACGAAGTCAATCGCTCAACGTTGCTCATGGTGAGCGCGTTTCTGCTGGTGATCCGCTGACTGCTGGTGAACCAGTGTTGCATGATGTTTTGCGCATTTTGGGTCCAGGCGCGTTACAGACGTATTTGGTGAATCAAATTCAATTGATTTATCGCCTTCATGGTATTGATATTGATGATCGCCATATCGAAGTAATTGTGCACCAAATGATGCGCAAAGTTCGTATTGTTGATTCTGGCGATTCCGATTTCTTGGTTGGCGATAAGGTGGATCGTGTTCACCTGCAAATGGTAAATCAGTCTTTAAAGGCAGAAGGTAAAAAAGTTGCGACCGCCAAGCCTGTACTTATGGGCATAACTATGGCATCATTAGATACAGAAAGCTTTATTTCGGCGGCATCTTTTCAGGAAACAACACGGATTCTTGCCGAAGCAGCTATCGCCGGTGACGTTGATCATTTGTATGGCTTGAAAGAAAATGTGAGCATTGGCAAGTTGATACCAGCTGGTACCGGCATCAAATCATTTCGGCAAAGACATATTGGTGCTGATATTTCCGCGCTTGAAAAGGCTGCGTCCGAGCAAGAACTTAAAGAGGTAATTGAAAATAAAGAAGGCGCGTAGCTCAGCGGTAGAGCACTGCTTTGACGTAGCAGGGGTCAACGGTTCGATCCCGTTCGCGCCTACCAGTTTGAATAAGAGGTTTAGGTATAAAGCATGAAAAAAAACATGACGCAACAATTGGAAAAATTTCGTAAGCATCCACAAGATACAGGCTCACTTGAAGTGCAAGTTGTTAAGTTAACTGAAAATATTAACTTTTTGCATGAGCATTGTGAAAAAAATCCGAAAGATTTTAGTTCACAGCGTGGATTGATCAAAAAAGTAAATCAACGTAAACGTTTTTTAGATTATCTCAAAAAGCACGGTGAATCCGTTTATAAAAATTTAGTCAAAGATTTGCATTTGCGCAAATAGCGCACGCGATAATGTTTTAAGGTTATAAAGTAATGTCAAAAACGAAGTTTGTATTTGAAAAATATGGTTATTCTGTAGATATTGGTTCTTTTGCGCAGCAGGCTGACGGAGCCGCATGGATGCAACAAGGTGGAACCGTTGTTTTATCAACCGTTGTACAAGAAGCCACCAAGGAATTTCCTGGATTTTTGCCGTTAACCGTTGACTACCGTGAACAATTTTCAGCTGCCGGGAAGATTCCTGGCGGTTATTTTAAGCGTGAAGGCAAATGGACTGATAAAGAAGTGTTAACCGCACGTTTGATTGATCGCGCAATTCGTCCACTTTTTCCTGAACAATTTTTTAATCAGCTCCAAATTTACAACCTCTTATTATCTTTTGACCAAAAGCATACGCCAACAGCGTTGGCAATTTTAGCGACTTCGATTGCTCTCTGTGTTTCAAAAATTCCATTTATGGAACCAATTGGTGGTGTTGAGCTTGCGCGCATTGATGGTAAATGGATCGCTAACCCTATACTAGAAGAGCGTCTTAAATCTGATGTGCGTTTGACTATTGCAGGTACTGCCGATGGTATTTGCATGGTTGAAGGTGTTGCGCATCAGTTATCTGAATCTGATTTAATTGATGCGCTTTTTATTGCACATGGCGTTATTAAAGAACAGGTTTCTTGGCAGCGTGAGATTATGGCCGCTGTCGGCGTTGTTAAAGATGTTTGCAGGTTGCCTTTTGATTGGAACTTGTGGATGAAGCGTGCTGATGAATTTTTAACGCTCGAACGTGTGCGATCATTGTGTAAGGCATCTAAAAGTGAGCGTTCAGAAGCTATGCAGGTTCTGCGTGACGCATTTGCTGAGCCATATCTTGAGCAATTTCAGAAAGAACCGGGACTAGAATCATTTGTTGAATATATTTTTGATGTTGCCTTAAAACCAAAAATTACCAATATCGTTTTTGCTGATGGCAAACGCATTGATGGGCGCAAATTTGATGAGGTGCGTTCAGTATCGACAAGTGTTGGGTTGTTGCCAAATACGCATGGTTCATCGTTGTTTGCTCGTGGAGGAACGCAGGCGCTGACCACTGCAACGCTTGGTAGTTCACAAGATGAGCCACGCACAGAAACTTTAGTCGATGAAGAGCCAAGCAAAGCATTTATTTTGCATTACAATTTTCCGCCATTTTCAGTTGGAGAAGTTCGCCCAATGCGTGGTCCGAGTCGTCGCGATGTTGGTCATGGCAATTTAGCAGCCTCGGCACTTTTGGCCGTTTTGCCAGATAAAGGTGAATTTCCGTATACCATTCGTATCGTAACTGATATTTTAGCCTCTGATGGTTCCAGCTCTATGGCGACCGTGTGTGGTTCGGTTATGGCGCTCATGGATGCTGGTATTCCTATTGAGCGAATGGTGAGTGGTGTTGCTATGGGACTGCTCCAAGGTGCAGATGGAAAATTTCAGCCGCTTACTGACATTACTGGTTTCGAAGACAATTTTGGCTTAATGGATTTTAAGGTTGCAGGTTCTGAACTGGGAATTACTGCGATTCAAATGGATATTAAATATAAAGGTGGTTTGCATCGTTCTGTTTTTGAGCGTGCGCTTGAACAAGCACGCCGTGGCAGGTTGCATATTTTAGAATGTATGCAAAAAGTGATGAGTGAACCTCGTCCACAGATGTCGCCGCTGGTGCCAAAAGTTGTTGTATTTAATATTGATACTGACAAAATTGGCGCTGTTATTGGTGGTGGCGGTAAAGTTATTCGTGAAATTATTGATAAAACAAAAACAACAATCGACATTGAAGCTGATGGCAAGGTTAACATTTTTGGTGGTCCAGACACGGATATCGACAAAGCGGTTCAATGGGTTAAAGTTATTGCTGGTCAGATAAAACCGGGAGATTGTTTCAGGGGAACGGTGTCCCGTGTTGCAGAATTTGGTGTTTTTGTTGATCTTGTGCCCGGGCAAGCTGGTTTGATTCACGTTTCTGCTATTGCACGTGATCATCAACGTACGATGATGCGCGATTTTCCTGTTGGTATGGAAATAGATGTCAAAGTTACTGATTATGATCCTTCAACAGGGCGTATTCGTTTGGCGATTGATCAACCATCAACCAGTCACAAAAAGTAGGTTTGCTTATGAAACGCTCTGATGGTCGCAATGCCGATCAACTGCGACCTTTAGTGCTTACTCAAGATATATATGAGTATGCGCCGGGTTCGGTGCTTTTTTGCCTTGGTCGCACGAAGATTTTATGTGCAGTTACTCTTGCAGAAGGTGTTCCAAATTTTTTACGTGGTAGTGGTAGTGGCTGGTTGACTGCAGAATATGCAATGTTGCCAGCTGCCACGCTTGAGCGAACACAGCGCGAATCATTGTCATTTAAGCGGAACGGACGAAGCGTAGAAATTTCGCGCATTATTGGTCGCGTTTTACGCACTGTCGTAGATTTGTCACGGTTTGGTGAATTTACTATTACGGTTGACTGTGACGTATTACAAGCTGATGGGAGCACACGCAGCGCTGCTATTTGTGCGGCTCAAGCGGCATTAAATTTAGCAGTTACGCATTGGCTAGATGTGCAAGTTATTCAAAAAACTATTTTAAAAACGCAACTTTCGGCTGTTTCTGCTGGCATTTACGATGGCGAACCTATTTTAGACTTATGCGCGCTCGAAGATAATAATGTGCAAACAGACTTTACTTTTGTATTGACGAATGATGCGCGCATTGTTGAAATACAGGGTACTGCCGAACATGATGCAATTTCTTGGCAACAATTTACGCAGCTTCACGAGTTAGCGTGCAAAGGAACACGACAGCTATGCGAGTACATCAAAAAACAAACGATGTCATGAGGTTTGTCGAATTTTTAAAAAAATCACGTGAAGACTTACAACAAGCGTCTGTAATTGTTCTTGTTGCGCCAGAGTATCCGCTTTTGTGTGTACAAAGAATTGTGCATTTTCTTGCACAAAAACTGGCGAGGCCAGTACGTTTTTTAGATCTTTCTGTTTTTTCATTTGATCAAATATGTGCACAATGTACTATGAGTTTTTTGGGCAAAGAGTTTGTGTTTTGCCTTGGTGATGTGGATGTGTTGCGTGGGGCTGAGCGTGCAAAATTATTGGATTATATAGTTTCCTATAATGGTCCGCACACGGTAATTTTTTTTAGTACACAAGCCGTTGATGGTGTATTTACGCTTAATGTACCCTTACAGATTCAAGAACGTGATATGCGAGATTTGCACGTATTGTGTGGCGAAGACCATGTTGCGCGTGCCAGCATGCTTTGTCGACCTATTGGTACGTGTTCGTTGGAACAGGCGATTCGTTTGATTGATTATGGATCTGTGCTTGGTAGTCAACGGACTGCTTTTTTAACGTATTGGTTGCCGCATCTTGTGCGATCTGAAACGTCATTGTTTCAATTAAGCGGTGCACTATTTGCTGGTGATGTTCATGCATTTGGTCAACAGTGGCATGCTTTGACAGAAGTATACGATTTTCCATTTTGGTTAGTGTATTTCTCTGAACAATTTTTCCGCGCATATTTTTTTATAAAGTATAAACGCGCTGGTGCGCATGAATTGGCGAAAAAAATTAGTTATCGCTTGCCATTTTCTTTTATACAAAGAGATTATAAATGTTATGAACCCCCTATTTTTTTACGTGCACACAAAGAGCTTCGCGCGCTTGATGCACACTTAAAAACTGGGGGTGATCCGCTTGCTCTTGAACGGGTATTTGCGCTTTTTACTAATGTTGCTGTTGGTAGGGTTTGTAACTCTGACAGCATGTTTGGTACTCAGTGGACGTAGGGGCAAACGTATAACAGGTAACGTCACCGCAATTAACAGCATAAAAAAGATTGATAAAGAACGTCGCCATGAGTGTAGCAAAGAAAAGAATATATTCCATAAGTTTTCCCTTTTTTTAACTTATTTAACCAAAAACATTCAATTTAAGTTTAGTTTATTGGCAACCAAAAAAGCAATATACTTGGCGATGCGCGATTAAAGTGATTATACTGCAAAAGGGTGTTACAAAGATACGAAGGAAGATGGGCATGAAAATATTTATGGTTCTATTGTTGTTTTGTAATAGTGCAATCTTGCATAGCATGCAGGATTGTGTTGCGGTTTCGGGTCCAAATAAGAACGCGTTTGCTGAGGATGATTTCATCAAAGCATTTTGTCAAGATGTTAGAAAAAATGCGGGGATCATTCTTGCTGATGTGTGTGCTCGTTGTGCAAATTTGGGTAAAGAACCTGCGACCGATGTGGGGCGAACAATTAATGAGAAAGTGGAATACTACTACGAACAAGCATGCATGCGTCGTTATTCTCGCTTAACTGGTTTATGTGATGCCTTTGTAATTTGGCATACCAATGTGAAGGCAGTAATCCGCGAAGGATTTGCTGCCCAGGCTCGCGAAGTAAGTTTGCCACCATTGATGTTTGGAAGCTCCAAAATTATTGACGCATATGCACGCTTTGTTATTCAGCCAGTGTACGAATGAGCGTGATGAGATAATTAGATCGTTGCTTGTAAATGTTGGATTTTAAAATTTTATTACAAGCGAAGTTATGTATAATTTTTGAGATTTAGCTAGGCTAGACTATTGGATATGCTGGTTTGTATATCGGGGAGTTGTTATGAAATTGCGTGACCTGACTGTTTGCGTATTTTTGTTGTGTGCGTGTGCTATATACGCGTATGAGCTTTTTGATTGTTATCCAGCACTTAAAAAAAGTATTTCTTAGGACCTATCCCTAAATTCTAATTTTGTTGAAAATAGTGATTGAGAAGGAGAA
>CAYSPS010000015.1:0-19385 GCA_964432975.1 uncultured Pseudomonadota bacterium
ATTGCACTTACGAGTGCGATTGCGAGGGTTAAAAATAAGTTTTGTTTTTTCATAATAACTTCATTTTTTAAGTTGTTTAACCAGGATAAATTCTTGTGTTTGGTAGCTGTGCTTGTAATCGATCGCGAATGTATTGCCAATCGTCTCTTCTGGAAAGCGGTGTGTCATTAAGCCAAAGCTCTTGTAAGTTGCGCAAATTATCAATTTCAGGAGGAAGTTGTGCAAGCTGGGTATTGTGGAGCACGAGCTTTTGTAAGTTAACTAAATTACCAATTTCGCTAGGTATTTGTTTAAGCTGTGTGTCGAAGAGGTAAAGCCTTTGTAAGTTAACTAAACTACCGATTTCAGAAGGCAGGTGTCCAAGCCCTGTAATTCCGAGCCAGAGTGTTTGTAAATTTTGCAACTGTGGATGTTGAGCTATTTGCGTAAAAACGGTACCGTCGATTTGTGTGATTAAAGTTAATGATAAATCAAGTTGATTTGTTGCTGGGTCAAATCTATGCAAGATTTGGCTGATGTCAGTAATATGTGCTGGGACTACAGGTTGTGCTGGCGCTGAGGCTGCTTCAGGTTCAACCAGGCCTGCCTTAAGCGTGGGCAGCGTGCTCACGAGTGCGATTGTGAGTGTTAAAAATAAATTTGTTTTTTTCATGACAACTCCATTTTCTTCCTTAAGGATATCAAGAGCCTTATACTTTAAGCAATGATTTAATAAAAATCTAAAACATTGTGTTGTTTTTTGTGTTTTTTGATATGCTACAGAAAGTGAATTCTTGTGGTTTTTTTTAGGAGAATGATTGGTTTACAAGTTTGTTGATGAAGTTCTTGATTTGGTAGATGAGAACGATGAAGTTATTGCGCATGAATGGCGCTCGATTATTCGAGAAAAAAAATTACGCTACATTCGTGGTGTTGCGGGTTTTTTAAAGAATTCCAGCGGACAACTCTGGATTCCAATTCGTTCGCCAGAAAAAACTGAATTACCGCTCGCATTTGATATGAGTGTAGCTGGTCATGTTGGCTCTGGAGAAAGTTATGAGCAAGCATTTATTCGCGAACTCGAAGAAGAACTTGGGCTTTCGGTCGATACGGTTACGTATCGGTTGTTGGGTAAACTTACGCCGCGTGAGCACGGTCTTAGTGCATTCGAAATTCCCTATGAACAGGATCCTGTGTATAGCAGGCATGACTATTGCAATGCGGCGTGGCTGTATCCACATGAAATTCTTGAACGTATTGCTGCAGGGCAAAAAACTAAAAGCGGCTTGCCGGTCATGATGAAAACTTTTTATGGCGCACATTGAGAAAACGATCCTATGCGCTAAGCTGAAGTGAAGAAAAATGTGATTTATTGGAGCATACCATGGTAAAAAAAACTTCAGCAGCTTCGTGGCCACGCTGGCTTATGTATGTTATTCCCTTAGCACTTGTTGGCATTACGGTTGTTACGTACTATCCATCATTGCATTATGCTTTTCAATTTGATGATGAACCAAGTATTTTAAAATTTTATCCCATTCGTCACAAAACATTGGCCGATCTTTTTTTCACGAGCTCGCGCTGGGTAAGTTATTGGCTGAACACGATTCATTACCAGTTTGGTCAATTTGAGCCATTGGTCTATCGCCGAAGCAACTTAATTTTTCACTGTCTCACGGGGCTTCTTTTGTTTTTTCTCTTGCTTTTTCTGTTTCGTCGACGATCGCCAAAATCATGGTTTTATGAATACGCTGGCGTGATTGCCAGTGTGGCAAGCGCGTTGTTTCTCTTGCACCCCGTGCAAACGCAGACAGTCTCTTATGTTATTCAAGGGCAACTTGAAGGACTGTCGGCGCTCGCGTGTTTATTGATTATTTCGGCATTTTTATTTACCGTTACGCGCACGCACATCTGGCAAAAAATTCTTGCAAGCATCGTGGTTTTTGGTGTGTGCGTCATGGCGTGTGGCACCAAAGAAATTACTATTATTGCGCCATTTTTGGTTATGCTTGTTGATTGGTTTTTTGTTTCGCAAGGTTCTTGGACAGAATTTAAAAAAAATATATGGCTTCATGTACTCATTGTAGCGACGATCTGGAGCTGTTATGTATGGCTTTTGGGAAAAAACTTTCTGATCAATGTTTTGACGCTCAATGTTGAACACCAAAACAATATTGGGAATTTAATTACTCAAGAAGTTGGGCAAAAAATCACTGCATGGCCATTTTTCATCTCACAATTTAAAGTTATTTTACATTATCTTTTTATATTTATGTGGCCATGTGCATTGTGCGTTGATTATGATTGGAAATTGTGTGCTGGCTTTGGTGTGGTCGATTGCATTTTGCCATTGCTCGTGTTGCTTGGAATTTTTATCACCATGGGCTTGGTACTGCGCAAAGATCGCATTAATCCCTACGTTTTTGGCATGCTTTGGTTCTTTATTTGTCTGGCGCCACGTTCTACAATTATGCCATCAACTGAACTTGTGGCTGATTATAAAACGTATTTGGCATCTATTGGGTGGTTGCTTGTGATCGTGCTTGCGCTGATTCGTGCTTACCAGTGGGCGTGTACGCGATATGCATGGCTTTCCTGGCGGTGGGTGTCGGGTGCTGTTGTCGGATCTAGTCTTTTATTGCTTGCTCTCATGAGCTATGAGCGTAATAGTGTTTGGCAGTCGGGGTTATCTTTTTGGTATGACATTGTGTGCAAAGCACCCAGCAAGGCGCGCGGGTATAACAATTATGGCGTTAATCTGATGAATGCTAACGATGTTGGGCAGGCGATTTGGTGTTTTAAACGTGCAATTGCGCTTGAACCAACGACCTATCCTGACCCGTACAACAATTTATCAGCAGCATATGCCACGCAACAGCACTTGGATTTGGCAATAGCTTTGTTGCGCCAAAGCTTGCGTATTAACCCGGGTCAACCAAAATCGTTTAACAATCTGGGTATTTATCTTATGCAAAAACAACAAGAAGAGTGGGCGGAAAAGGCATTTTTACAAGCAATTTCGCTTGATCCGCACTATGGGCTTGCGTATTTTAATCTTGGCAGGTTATATACGCAGCAAGATAATCCAGAACGTGCATGGGAGCATTTCAAATCAGCATGCACACAAGCTGATTTTGATACAAACCCAACAGCTCTGCATACGTACGCAGACACCAGTCGGCAGCTTAAAAAATATGACGATGCCGTGTATGCATATACCATGCTTTTAAAGCTTAATCCACAAGATTATGATGTGCATATGCAACTTGCAAACATATATCTTATGTGCAGAAAATATGCCGATGCAATTGATTGGTATCAAAAAGTTATGCGCGAGAATCCCGTTGATGTTCGCGCTTGGTGTAATTGCACCGAAGCGTATGCTGCACAAAGCTTGCCAGCACAAGCTTTAGAGATTATTGCGCGTTGTGAGCGCGAACGTCGACTTTTTCCGGGCATGATGGTACAAAAAGCGCGGTGTTTGCATATGCTTGGTCAATCAGCGCATGCGCGTGCAATTTTGCGTGAATATCTTAAACATGCAGAAGATAACCACTTTGGCGTTCTTGCTCAAAAAATATTAAGAAAAATTGAACAGGGTGCATAACCATGGAACCAAAGTATACGTACGCAATCGCAGAACAAGAGGTTCGTGAACTATGGGAACGCGAGCTGGTTTTTTCATATGACGCAGCAGCAAAAAAAACCGTGTTTCGCATCGATACGCCCCCACCAACGGTATCTGGGTCCATTCATGTTGGGCATATTTTTTCTTATACGCAAACAGATATTTTAGCGCGGTTTAATCGCATGCGTGGGTATGAAATTTTTTATCCATTCGGTTTTGATGACAATGGGTTGCCCACTGAACGCTTTGTTGAAAAAAAGCTTTCTGTGAGTGCTTTCAGCATGGGGCGTTCAGCTTTTATTAAATTGTGTTTGCAAGAAACCGAGCAGGTTGAGCAGGCATTCAAAGCAATCTGGCAAACGGTTGGATTATCAGTTGATTGGAGTCTGTGGTATTCAACGATTGCACCAAACGTACGAAAAATTTCTCAAGAATCATTTATTAGATTATATGAGAAAAATTTAATTTACCGTAAAAATGAACCAGCGCTTTATTGCACAACTTGTCGGACATCGGTTGCGCAGGCAGAGTTAGATGATAAGGCTGTCGATGCGTATTTTTATGATTTGGCTTTTGCAATCAGTGATGGTCAAAAGCTGACGATTGGCACAACGCGGCCTGAACTGCTGGCGTCTTGCGTTGCACTTTTATATCACCCGCATGATGCGCGCTATAAAAATTTGAGCAAGCAGCAGGCAATCGTGCCGCTGTATGGTCATCGTGTGCCAATTATTGCTGATGAATTAGTTGACCAACAAAAAGGTACCGGATTGGTTATGTGCTGCACGTTTGGTGATAAAAATGACATTTATTGGCACAGAAAGTATCAACTTCCTTATCGTGAATCAATCGGTCGTGATGGTAAATGGACGGCGCTTACTGGCCCACTTGCCGGGTTGAAAGTGCATGACGCGCGCAAAAAAATGGTGCATGAGCTCAAAGCGCGTGGCGAGCTTTTGAATGAGCGTGCGGTGCAACATGCGGTGAATGTGCATGAGCGATGTAAGCATGAGATTGAGTATATTATTTTACCGCAATGGTTCTTGAATATTTTGGATCATAAAAAAGAATTTTTAGCTGCCGCTGATCAAATCGACTGGTATCCAGCGTACATGAAGACACGATATGTTAATTGGGTTGAAAATCTTAATTGGGACTGGTGTCTTTCGCGCCAACGATTTTTTGGTATTCCATTTCCTGTATGGCACTGTCAAGCATGTGGCAAACCAATTTTAGCGCGCATCGATCAGTTGCCCATTGATCCACAAGAAGTTGCATTTGGCAAACCGTGTCCAGCATGTGGATCACATGATGTTGTTGCTGACATGGACGTCATGGATACGTGGAATACCTCGTCACTTACGCCATATATTTGTTGTGCGTTGATTAACCAACAAGCACCTTCGGTTTTTGATGAAAAATATGCACAGAGTTTTTTCCCCATGGCTATGCGCCCGCAGGCACATGACATTATTCGTACATGGGCATTTTATACGATTGTTAAAGCGTGGTTTCATCAGCGCATGATTCCATGGAGATCGGTGGTTATTTCTGGGCATGTGCTCAGTGCACAAGCAGAAAAAATTTCCAAATCGCGTGAAAATGCGCCCATACAGCCAGAAAATCTCATTAAGCAATGGTCGGCCGATGCTATCAGGTTTTGGACGGCATCAGCAGCGTTAGGAGCTGATGTTGCATTTTCAGAAAATCAATTTAAGATTGGCCAAAAGTTGGTCACCAAACTTTGGAATGCATGTCGCTTTTTGAGCACATATATTGATCAGGTTGATGTACAACAACCCAAAAAACTTGGCACCGTGAATGAATGGATTTTACACCAAACTTCACATGCATTTGTGCAGTATGAAAAAGAAATGATCAATAATGAATTTAGTCTGGCGCTTAATCATCTTGAGCAATTTTTCTGGCACGATTTTTGTGATAATTATCTCGAGCTTGTTAAAGATCAATTATTTAAGCCAGAGCTTTACGAGCCGGCTGCAGTTGGAGCGACGAAATGGACGTTGTATTTCATGGGTATGCGCATTTTGCAGTTATACGCACCATTTGTACCGTTTGTGACTGAAAAAATTTATCAAGAACTCTATCGAGCAACACAAAAAACCGTATCCATTCACAAAACGCAGTTAAAAGAAATTCAAACACCATACGTGTTTGAACACAGTGCAAAAACAATGGCGGTCGTTTTGTGTATCATTTCAGAAGCACGGCGCCTTAAAACAGCGTATAAACTTTCGTTGGGTACACCATTGACCGAGCTGGTTATTTATGCAAGCGATCCGGAATCACGTGCTGCGATTCAACAAGAAGATCAATTGATCAAGGGTGTGTGTAAAGCTGCAACGATTAAATTGAGCGAACAACCAGTGAGTAACGAAATTATCACGCACGACACCGTGTATAGCATGAGCATTAATACTATCTGTCACTGAGTGTAACTAATTGGGGTTCTGAAAATTTTGGAAACTTCGTTTTCTACTGAAATTTTGGATAATAATCTTTTGATAGTTTTGTCTGATAAGTTCATCTGTTTTTTTAAATTTTCTATAACTTCGTTGTGCCACACGTCGTGTCGCCTGTCAAGAATTTGGGCTATTCTGAGCCTCAAGAGGTATTTCGTGTTGCCTTCAAACTCTGCGTTAAAGCCTCCACGTGACTCACGAGGTAAGGCATCAAACTCGAATTGCGCCACCTGTTTTTTGCTGAGTGTTGGTGCATAGTGTCCATCTTCTAGAAGTAATTGACTTTTTGTTGATTCTACTCGTGCAAAAAAGTCAGAACGGTCATCGTTTTGACTGCGACGATATTCATGCACTGCTCGTGCATCGGCAAGCGCCGATCGTGCATGAAGTCTTGCAAACGACATGCCCTCTGGTGTGTCAAAAAGTGGGAATATCTGTGATTTTAGTCCGCGCTCTTGGAAATTAAACGCGCGTTCTTGGAGATTAAATAAAATTGTTCGCAACTTCCAGCGCATTGACTCTTTCCAAGCCGATTCGTATTCCGCTAAAAGTTTGTGCCATCCTTCTGGCAAAAGTGCAAGAAATTGCTTCTCACGCTCAAGTTTTGCGGCACTTGGCTTAAGAAGCGAATGGCATTTCCAGAATTTTTCATCAAGCTTACGATAGATCTTCATTCCCCAGTCGTACACTTCTTGCCGACCAAGACGGCCATAGATCTTGTGCAAGGTTGAAAAAGAAAAGTCATCTGGCGAGCAATAAAGGGGGTGGCACATATCTAGTCGCAGTTGTCCGCTTCTGGTCGATTTTGGCTTCAGGTGCCCCAGGAAGCGTGCCAGTTTGCTTTTCTGCGAGATAAGCGGGTCAGCAATCTGTCTGAATGCCGTTACTGAAGCGGCGTCGTGTTCAGGCTCGGCTGGCTCGGGTGATGTGCCTCGTGCAGGACGAAACCAATTGTATGTTTTGTATGCAGCGTAACTGCCTAATCCAGCTAAAATGCTGAACGCAGCGACATTTTTGCCAATTTCAGCAGCGTCGCGTTTGGGTTTTGGCCGTTCGTCTGATTGCATGCCACACAGGGCAGGTATCCATAAAAAGAAGAGCAACATATAATGTAATCTTTTACGCATCTCAGAGTCCTTTTAATCTAAAAAAAATATTTTTAAATCTATTGATCTTCCAAGAAAACTTGCAACAAAGGTTGCAAACTTCGATATTTTTGATCAGCCTCATCCCACGACTTTTTTAAATGGTTGTACACTTCATACCAATAAATACGGCGAGAGATCTTGCACAAGGTTGAAAAGGACAGGTCATCTGGCGAGCAATAAAAGGGACGGCACGTATCTAGTCGCGGTTGGCCATTCTCGGTCATTTTTTTCCTTTTGTAGCACCAGTAAATGATCCATGCACCCATTTTATGCGTCGCGAGAAAGTAATCCACAGCACGACGCAACTCAGCCTCGTTGTCTTTCGGCTTGGGTGATATGTCTGGTGAACGAAACCAATTGTATGTTTTGTATGCAGCATAACTGCCTAATCCAGCTAAAATGCCAATTGCAGCAACATTTTTGCCAATTTCAGCAGCGGCGCGTTTTGGCCGTTCGTCTGATTGCATGCCACACAGGGCAGGTATCCATAAAAAGAAGAGCGATATATAATTTAAGTTTTTATGCATCTCAGAGTCCTTTCAAAAAATATTTTTTATCAATGTTACGTGTACAGTCCAGCAGCTGCTTCTTCTGGGCCGGCGTGCCGTGTACGTTTAATTCTTTCACATTCTGCTCTTAATAGGGCATCTGTCATGGTAGGCAAATTCTGAAATGCTGCCATAATCGCGGCCTTTTCTACAATCGCTTGCAACTCAGCAGGCGAAAAATCTTTTGTTGCCCTGTCTGCACTGAGTTCATCAAGAATTGCATCTGGGCTTTCTGCATGTTCATAGGTTACTTTGGCCAAATAGTACGCAAGAATTGCGCGTCGCGCTGCAACATTTGGTAATGCAACTTCAATCGTATAATTAAATCTGCCAGGACGCGTGAGTGCTGCGTCTAGGCCAGAGCTGAAGTTTGTTGCTGCCATAACTAATACGTGGCCGTCTTGTTCAAAGCCATCCATCTCCGTGAGCAACGCATTAACCATAGCGCGTTTTTCACTATCAGCGGAAAGTTCACCTGCGCCGTCACGTGATTGCCCAATCGCATCGAATTCATCAAAGAAAATGATCGCAAAGGATGCGCCCTGAAGTTCAGCCGCCATGCGTGCACGAACAAATAATTCGTGAATATTTTTCGAACTTTGTCCAAGCAATGGTGTTATCAATGATTGCGAAGGAACAGGAAAGAATGGTACTTCAGCTTCATTTGCCATAGCACGCGCAAGCATTGTTTTCCCTGTGCCTGGCTTGCCTATGAGCAGAATTCCGCGAGGCATTCGCGCACCCATAGCGATATATTTTCTAGGATTTTTAATGTAGTCAACGACGAAATCTGCTTCTTCAGGATATCCTCCAGCAATATCTTCAAAAGTCGTATTTTGTGTATCTCGGTATAGGTGTGGACGTTCACCGCCAAAAAGCGTGGTAGTTGCTTGATATAATTCATACGTCGTCAGCACGCCTGATATTGTTTGAATTACTGTGGTTGCCGAAGATCCTGGCCACCGCCCCTGTACGTAATTGCTTATCAGTTTCATTGCGGCAACTTTTGCAGCTAATGTCGCGCTTTCTGCAACTTTTGGATAATCTTCGGCCAAAGTGTTCCACTCACGTCGAAATGGACGTGTTAGACTTGCAAAAATTGATCCGAAACACTTTTTAATTGCGCGTATGGGCGCCGTTTTGCTCACGCGGTGACATGCCCATAAAGCGACAAACGAGCCACTAATCGCGCCAGCGCCTAATAACAGCTCTTTGGCCGTTATTGTTGGCGTGTTTGATTTGCTTGCTGTTGATCCAGAATCCTCAAACATGGCCTGTGAATTTATGGTTGCGAAACTTAACATCATTAAAAGTAATGCGTTTTTATATGACATGAAAATCTCCATTTATTTAAAGCACACACCGGTCTTGCAGGCCGGTGTGTCGCGTTGTTTTTTATCGCGGTTGTGCTGCTGCTCTATAATTGGCAAGATATGCTACCTGTTCACGTACGTATGCGCTTGTGTCGTTTGGACCCAATGCGCTTTCTATGCACCGTCTAAGGTTTGCTGTAAAGGTGTCTCGGTCTATCGCGTTTCGTATTTGTTCAGATCTATCTTTGATAATTTCTTCGAGTGCAGCTTTGAGGTGCTCTGCAGTTAGTTTTTTATTTTCAGCACTAAGTGCTAGTTGAATCGCCCTTTGGCTGAGTGCAGTTTTGTCAATTTTGAGAGATTCTATAAATGGATCAAGATTTCTGATATATCGCATTAAATCGTCTGCATTGTATGTTACATTGTGTGATGTGCATTGTGCGATCCATAAATCGATGCCGAGTTTTGTTTGGTGGAACTTACATGCACGTTCATGACGGGCCGCTTGCGCGATAAAGCCCTCGTGCGTTAGGTGTCCGCATTTCTGCCATTCTTCTACAACCGGTGAATTAGCTTTTGGTGCATATTGTGCGGCTTCACACAAACATTCCTTACAATCTATTGCTTCGCATATTTCTTCGTCTTGTGGTGCGATAAGTGCATCGAATGGCCGTGCGATAAAAGTGTCTGTTATGCAACGAGCGCCAACACGTACTGCGCTGCAGCCTGCAACAAGGGCAAGCATGCGGCCAGCATAGTTCCAACTTAATTCTGGTGTTGATTGTTCCAGGCCAGGAGCATAATGATGTCGATAGACGTATAGTGCGCTGTCAACGGCAATGCCATTAAGAAAGTTGCGCGGTGTTGTGCCAAGGCGTGCAAAAGCGGCTACCGGTGGGCAGACGTAAACGTATGGAGCAACGCATGATACCTTTTTCCACCAATCTGCACACAGTTCACAAAGATTGCTTTTCTTGGCAGGGGCTTCATGTGGTGCTTCTGAGGCGCTAGGCGCACCCTCTGGCTCTGCTGCTGAAGCATCGAATTCCTCTGCAGAAGGTTCTTCTGCGCGAGCAGCAACAGCTTCGTCTGTTTTTTTTGCATGTGTCAGAATGCGGATCATGATGCGTGCCCGGTCGGTTGATAGTTGATCAAAAAGCTTTACGCCATGCGGTAAACGAGCTATGCACTTTTGTTCTACTGATTGCGGTGTTAACCAGCCCAAAAATTGCTGCGCCTTTTTGTAAACTTTTTGCCGTACGAAAGCGCCTAGAAATGGGCCGAAAATCTTTGCCGTGGTTGCGACAAAAGGACTTTCTAATTTTTGTGCTCCAATACGAGCGCCTATTGTTGTGAACCCCTGTGTTGCATCAGCTATAACATGTGTCGAGAAATCGCCCACATGGGCTAAAACAAAACTTCCCGCGCGGCCATACCATGTAGGCAGTGGAATTCTACATTGTTTACGTACATCTTCGCCATTAATGCGCATAAGATCTTGTATGAAACGACCAGCAGAAAGTGTTTGTGTCAAACACATCGTGATCGTTAAACATGTCGTGATTGATAAACGCTTAATCATGATAACCTCCACAAATAATATGAACGGAATTGGTAAATTTTTTACGATTCTTCATTGTCTAACTCTCGCGTAAAGCAGTTGGCAATAACTTCGGGCGTTATGTTCTCTTGGCCGTTAAGCTGTGTATATATACGACGTATCCGCTCGTCCGTTAAAGTGGCGGCGACTGATTTTTGCAAATTTGCGAAAATTGACGTTAAATCTGCCGTTGTAAGTGCCTGTCCTAACTTTGAATTAAGTTCCGGAAACTCATATGCCATGAGATTTCCATTGTGTTGTACACGAATCAACGCTATGGCATTCATAACATCTGGTAATGTGACCATTTGTTCAGCTGGGCCGCCAGCTTCACCTTCAGGATTTATACGGTGTTGCGTTTCTTGTATGATGGCGTTAATAAAATCTTGTCGTTCTTGTGCAGAAAGCTCACGCAACAAGTGCGTCTTTTGCGTTATTATTTGTGGTACAAATTCGTTAACCGTGTACTGTGCTTGAGCAGCTGCGTTTGCGAGCATGAAGCTGAGAGTGCTTGCCGTGTGAGTTTGGCACAATGGTCCGTTCTCATGTGTTGTCGCAATGGCTTGCAAGTCTTCGCGACACAGGTGGCCACGCGCAGACCATGCAGGAGCCTCTGCATCTGCGCGCGCAGGAACGACCTGTGCAATTTCGTTGATGCACGCAGTGCATCCAATTTGATTACAAATGTCTCCATCAGGCGTATAAGGCGTTAGAAGTTTATCAATAGGTGATATCGCAAAGCGATCAACAAGCGACACCGTATGTTGCGTGAGCATACTTTGCGCAGCGCGCAAGCCAAGAATTTGCAGCGCTTGACCAGACCACAAATTTTGAATTGGTTGAAAACCAAGCAACGGTGTTGCACGATTTAACAAAAGTCGCGTGCCATGCGCACACATGTCGCACAATTCTGGACGTAAAGGACCAGCTAAGCGCAATGGCAGCGCGTTGACAAATGGCATACGCGGCTTGATGAGTGCTTTTGTTGTGTTTATAAATCCTAAGACTGAAGATTGTGGTGATAAACCAGCCTTAACAAGCAGTGGGCTACGCATCATATGATCGTGCTCCAATAACTGATCAAACTGCCAAACACTGGGCGGGAGTTTGATCTCATCAATTGCAAGATGATGTTGTAAGTGGTTTTGCGTAAAATTTTTGATGTGAGAAAAAGCCTGCATGCCGCCAAAAAGGAGGACGAGTCCGCGCAATTCTCTATTGAGTACTGCCCAGGCCGAGGCCGGTTCTTTTTGATCTGAACTTGATTCGCTCACGGGCCATATTCTTTGGATGCTACGACAAAATAATTCACGTCCGGCTTCAGCAGCTATAAAAGATGCACCGTTGGCAAAATTTCTACGAAAAAAATCGCACGCAGAACGTAATACGCTTGGATGTGGATCACGACCGGGATTAAATTCTATCAGTCCACGTGGATACACGCGTTGTAAATCTTCAACAAAACGACCGGCAAACGCTGCGTGCGTTAAACACACGGCAAGTAATAACCGCTTAACCATGATAACCTCCAAAACCCCATTTTTAAAATAAATTCATGATGTTTTATATAATGGTTTTTATTGTAATTAAAAATCTTGTATTTGTCAAATTTATTAAAATATTTTTTCAGCTGTACGTCTTAAAGAAATACGGCAGATCTTTTTTGTGCTATACTTTAATTAATAGTTCATAATGGAGGTTCTTGAGATGAGAAATATGAGAAAAATTCTGAGTGCGTTCGTGTTCAGCAGCGGATTTATGAGTTTTTTTGGTATGCATGTGGTTGCTGATAATCGTCATGCATATGGGCTTGCGCAGTTGCAGGGCAAACGACCAACGATGGAAGATGCACACTGCGTTGAAATGCGGAAAAATCACGCATTTTTTGGTTTGTTTGATGGGCATGGCGGCAGGTGCGTTGCCGATTATGTGGCACAAAATTTGTATAGCAACATTATAAAGCAAGCGCAGCATGCTCATGATCTGTCTGCAGCTTTGCGCGGCGGCTATCAAAATACTGACAAAAATCTTGAACAGGCATTGGGTGCCCCCGTTGCACAACAGCAGGGAACAACAGCGGTAAGTCTGATGATTCGTGATGGTATGTTGTATGTAGCAAACGCTGGCGACTCACGTGCGGTTTTATGTCGCGCAGGAAAGGCTGTTGCACTTTCGCATGATCATAAACCAAATAGGCCTGACGAGAAAAATCGCATTAAAAAATTAGGTGGACGGATTCTTTGGTTGGGGTGTTGGCGCGTGCAAGGAGTTTTGGCGATTTCACGTGCCATTGGGGATCACGAGCTTGCGCCCTATGTTATTCCGGATCCAGAAGTATGCTGTGAAACCATTACCAACGATGATGAATTTGTAATTTTGGCATGTGACGGTGTGTGGGACGTGTTAACCAATCAAGAAGCAATTGACCTGGTGCGGAATTTTCTCAAGCACGAGCATAATTTCGCACATGCTGCACAAAAGCTTGTGCAAACGGCATTCAAGCGCGGCAGCACCGACAACATTTCAGCCATTGTGGTCGACGTGCATGAGGCTTTTGGCCGATAAAACAACGCTTTTTTGGCAAAAAATACATTTTTTTGTATACTAAAAAGGTGGGTTAAAAAGTTTTTTATCAAATTTACCGTAAATATATCGAATAGGAGACGAACGGTATGCTGAGTTGGTTGACAAGCACAAGTACCAATCTTTTAAAGAAATGGTTTGGTGATTTCACCAAAGAAGAATTTAAAAAATATTGTCTACTTGGCTTAATTTTTGCCTTTATTATCGGTATTTACTGGACGCTTCGTCCGCTCAAGGATGCAATTTTTGGTTCCGTTGTGGGTGGCGGTTCGATGTTGGCGCTTGCCAAGATCGTTTCGCTCGTTCTTTTGTTTCCTGTTGTTGCCATTTACGGCAAATTGCTTCATCGCTTTCCGCGTAATCACATGATTTATCTTATGGGCACATTTTATCTCGTGCTCATGATTTTCTGGGGCATTATTTTTGCATTACCAGGCATTGGTTTAACCAATACGATTGCGAGTCCATGGCGTATTAGTGGTTGGCTATGGTACGTATTTGTAGAAAGTTTTGGTTCTCTCATGGTTGCGCTCTTTTGGGCGTTTACGACAGATATCTCTGATCACAAGTCGGCAAAATATGGTTTTCCATTAATTTTACTTATTGGGCAACTTGGTGGCATTTTTGCACCGAAATATTTAACAAAGCTTCCACAATTTTGGGGTACCACGAACGCACCATTGGTTGCGCTTTTGAGCATATTTATGCTATGCGCAACTGCTTTGGTTGCCATTTTTATGCATGTCATACCACAAAAAGAGATGGCAGGCTTTTCTGCAGCAAATAAAAATGACCGCGAAGAACCAGGTTTTTTTGATGGCTTGAAGCTTCTTTTTAGTCATAAATATTTGATTGGTATTTTTGCCGTCTTGTTGTTTTTTGAAATTATTGCAACATTCTTAGATTTTAATTTTAAGATTAAGGTCATCGCATTATTAAATAGTGATGTTGCTCGTGGTGCATATTTGGGTGATTTTGCATCAACCGTCAATCTTGTCACGTTCTTGTGTATTTTATTTGGTATCAACAATATTCAACGTTGGTTGGGTTTACGTACTGCTCTTGCACTTATTCCGTTGCTGATCGGTGTTGCAGTCGTAATGCTTAAATTTTCTGATAATCTTCAAGTCTTGTTGTGGCTTGTTGTCGGCGCGAAAGCCGTGCAATATGCGTTAAATGGACCTTCATTAAAGCAGTTGTACATTCCAACGACGCAAGATGTAAAATACAAATCACAAGCGTGGATCGAAACCTTCGGTTCACGTATTGGCAAGGGTAGCGCATCAATGATTAACTATTTACACGATGCGCTTGGTGCGCATTTGTATCTTGCGCTGCTATTTTATGTGTCGCTCGGGTTGCTTGCAACATGGTTCTATCTTGCACTTGCGCTTAGCAAAGAATACAACAAAGCTATCTCAGAAAATCGTGTGGTGTGTTAACCGAGTATAAAAAAATATGAAATAAAAAGGCCTTCTGTGCGTCCATGCTCGAAGGCCTTTTTCGTTAAGGGTGGTATCGTGAGTGCACAATATAAAAGTGGGCGTAGTAAAAACTAGAATCACCTAAAGAAGAAGGGTACAAAGAGCGGGGTAAAAGAGTCGATTGGGTTAGGAAGGGTGTTGAATATGAACGTGCCATTTCGCAATGTGTTTACGCGGTTGCGCGCGCTTGAACGCAAAGAATTTCTCAAACTTGTTGGGGCATCGGCGGTTTTTGCGCTCGTTATTATGGCATATACTATTTTGAAAGAATTGAAGGATATTGTTTTTGTCGCCACCGTTGGCATTGATTATGTGCCCAATGCAAAACTTGTTGCTATCTTTGTGCTGATACCCTTCATTTTACTGTACTCATATTTGGTTAATCGACTTCGACGGCATCAATTACTGTGTTTTTATGCAGTGGTTTATGGGTTTTTTGGACTCGTCTTTGCGTATCTTTTAGGTGATCCTGTACATGGATTATTGAATCCCATTACAAGTCCTACACGGTTGTTGGGTTGGATTTTTTATATATTTATCGAGGGCGCATCTCCATTTATTGTTGGGGTAACGTGGGCGTTTACCAACTCGGTGTTTACTCCCAAAGAGGCGCGTGAGGGGTATGGCTTTTTAGTTGCATTTTCAAAGACTGGTGGCATGGCAGGTGCCGCGTTTAGTTGGATATTATTGTCACGATTTTTGTTGATACCAGGAATTTTAAAACAGCAGTTGCTTGTTATTGTGCCGAGCGTTGCGTTGTTGCTCGTGCCATTTGCCGTTGTATACATGATTAAAAAGGTTGGCAAGCAAAATTTACATGGGTACGAAGCTGCCTATGAGTACCAAAAAGAAGCTGATAAAAAGCATCAACAGGGGACAATTTTTTCTGGTCTTAAATTATTTATCAAGCAGCCATACGTGCTTGGCATTTTTAGCATGGTGATGTTTTACGAAGTGGTAGACTCGGTTATTAGTTATCTACGACTTGTCTACGCACGTGGCGAAACAGCCGATCTTGAACAATTTAGCAGCAAACTATTTGCAATCGCATTTAGTTATCATTTTCTTGGATTTTTTATTGCACTTTTAGGAACATCGGCATTGTTGCATTGGCTTGGTGAACGCAAGTGTCTTTTGCTTATTCCTCTTGCCATTGGTTCACTGCTCTTTACGTTTTTGACGTTTAGTAGTTTTAGCGTCTGTATGTTTGTCTTTATTACCATGCGTGCAATTGATTATGGCTTTTTATATCCAGTGCGCGAAAGCCTGTATATTCCAACCGTTAAAGCAATTAAATTTCAATCAAAAGCCTGGATCGATGCGTTTGGTAAGCGCTTTTCAAAAGCCGTTGGCGCACAGTTTAATATTTTGTCACGCACAGCATTACACTATGGCGGTATGGGCATGTTTCAGGCCATGCACTGGGCATTTTTTGCGTTTATTGTAAGCGTCTGGACGATTGCTGCGTTTTTCTTGGGCAAACGCTATAGCAAAGCGATTAAAGATAATGAAGTTATTGGTGCATCACCAGAGATTGAAAACGCTTAAAATTAAGCCACCCTTTTGTAAATATTATTCGGCGCTTTTTTTAAATAAGTGTGCTGAAAATAAGAAAGCAATTGTTGCGGTGACCGACATGACAGCAAATCCTATAAATACATGTATATCCGTATAATTTCCTATGAAAAGCGCTCGCGCTGCAGTGACGGCATGTGCCAGTGGATTAAACAATGCGATTGTTTGCAACCAGCGTGGTGCGAGTGCCAAAGGAAGCATAATACCGGCAAGCAGTTGTAAGGGGAGTAAAAGAAAATTTAAAAATGCTGATAATGAGTCTTCAGTTTGTAAAATAAGCGCGCTGCTATATGAAATTACCGATGTTGTTAGGCCAACAAGTATAACGAGACCAAGTGTCAAAAGCATGCCTCCTAATGGTGCTGAAAGACCGAAAAGTCTCGCAAGTACGAAAATGAGTAAAGCTTGTAAGACGAGTGCTACCAAATTGCATAATACGCGTCCGAGTAAAAGTGCCAAGCGGTTGACTGGCGTAACACGAAAGCGTTCTAATATGCCTGCGCGTATGTCATCAACGAGTCCATATCCGACAAATGCGGTGCCATACAAGGCAACCATCATGAGTAATCCAGGGGTAAACACGGTGAGGGAATTGCCTGCGCTGAACCCTGGAATGCCGGCTAATTTTTCAAGCAATGGTGCAAAGAGCAAGAAATAACAAAATGGTGTGAAAAGAGTGACGAATATCCAAAATAGGTTGCGAGACGTCAGAAGTACACTGCGTTCAAAAATAAGCCACGTATCACGCAAAAATGCCATAAGACACCTATTGTTTTATTTTTGGTTCAAAGACATGCCCCGTTTTTTTCAAGAAAACATCATCAAGCGTTGGATGATGCAAAGTAATTGAGGTTAAGTTGACTTGTGCAACATCGCAGGTGCGTAGAACATGTGGAAGCAATGTTTCGCCGTGGCGCACGAGCAATTTCAAACATTCCGTTTCTTTTATTACGTCTTTAACATCAGTCAAAGCTTTGAACATATTTTGATCTAATGAGGCAAGCACATTTGGTGCCATACCAAGTATGATGATATCATTTGCGACTTCACGTTTAAGTTCTTGCGGGCTCCCGAATGCTACGATGATGCCATGATCGATAATTGCGACGCGATCGCAAAGTGTATCTGCTTCATCTAAATAATGGGTTGTTAAAAAGATTGTTGTACCCTGATCGCGAAGTTGGCGAATTTCGTGCCAAATATGGGCGCGGCTGGTGGGGTCAAGCCCAACGGTTGGTTCGTCCAAAAAAATCAACTTTGGCTTGTGTACAAGACCGAGAGCAATATCAGTTCTGCGGCGTTGTCCTCCTGAGTAAGTTCCTGTGCGGCGATCAGCAAAATTCTGCAAGTCGAGTGTTTTGATAAGTTCATCGGCACGCGTACATGCTTGTTCTTTGCTCATACCATAAATGCGTGCTTGTAGTACGAGGTTTTCTCTGGCAGTTGTGCTGCGCTCAAGGCCACCAGTTTGGCTGACATAGCCAATTTTTGTACGAACCAGCTCTGGTTGGGTGAGCAAATCACAACCTGCAATGGTTGCATCCCCAGCAGTTGGTTTGAGGAGTGTCGTAAGCATGCGCATGGTTGTTGTTTTGCCAGCGCCATTTGGGCCTAAAAAGCCAAAAATTTCACCGCTATTTACAGCTAAGTTTATACCATTAACCGCCGGACTACTTTTGCCTTGAGCAGTAAACACCTTTGTTAAGTTTTTGACCACAAGTGCATAAGACACGGTTTCTCCGTTTTAATTTTTCAATCGACTTTTTAAGTTTAATGTTTTTTATATAAAAATTGTACACCAACCATCTTGGTGACTTTTTGTATCGTAAAAGATGCGCATTATCTCATTTTTGGCTTGACAAAAAAATCAATATTTGTATAATTATACTTTATTGATTAATTACTTGATTAATTGATTCTGTCATGAAAATGGAGGAATATGGATATGAAAAGATTAATGCTTTTCATGTGTCTTTTGGCTGGCTCAAATGCTGCTTTTGTACAATTTGCACGCGCTGTGCCACCAACTCAAAATGAATCTAGAAAGTGCGGTTTGGGTGATACAGTATATGCAACAATTCTTTTTGTAGCAGGGGCTTGGTTAGCTCATAACCAGCTGCCGCGGCTTGCAGGCCAAAAAATAGAATTTGATGCGCCAGTTTTTACTAAAGTCGGAGCTTCTCTTTTATTTGGTATTGGAATGGTCGGCGGCTTAGTTGGTGCATACAATCTCTGATGTATAATTCGTAAAAAGCTTAATTCGCTTAGAACTCAATGAAATAATTTGCCTGCTGAACGCCAGCTGACAATATAACCATTTTTGGTGCGCCAATCGTCATCGCCACCATAGACAAGTATATTTTGTTCTGGTTTTGTTTTTGTGAGCTTGCTCCATAATATTGCCACGCATGTAGTTAGCAAAGAGTTGATCTGAGTCGGTGAGATTCAATAGCGAGCAAACAACGTCAGGATCTTGGCTTCCAGTGTTCTTTTTATGATCATTTAATGCCTTTCAGGACAAATTTAAACTCAAAGTTTAAACTTGCCCTGAGTTGTTAACTTTTTGTTTTCAGAATATCTGGTTTGTAGATTTCTCTGTCAACTAACTCAAGGAGCCGCAGGGCCGAATGAGTTGGGGCGCGGTGTCCAGATTCCCAAGACTGAACTGTTTTTACACTGACATTGAGTATTCTGGAAAATAATCCCTGAGAATAGTGAAATCTTTTTCTTATTCGCGCTATATCTTGAGCCCTATATTTCACTGGTGGTTTTGGAATCTCTATTTCTATGGTATGTAGATTTAACTTACCTTGTTTGTGGGCAATAATGTCTTTCAAGCCATTTTCTATATCTTTATAAAACTTAGTCATTGTGTCCCTTGAGTATTTTGACTAGCAATTTTAAACTTTTCTTTTCTCGCACCGTTATATTTTCTTGTACGTTTTTGGCATAGATCTGGAAGAGATATATTTCATCATTTGCTGTAAGAAACGCGAACTCGATCTAACGAGCAAGAAGAGATTGATCACAAAATAGCGCAATTG